>NZ_SCOH01000025.1 GCF_005503445.1 Chitinivorax sp. B
GGGGTGGGGGGGAGCGGTGGGGTGGCGTAGCGCTCGACAATTTGCAGAAGGCCGGTACCAATCGCACTGCGTTGTGTTTGTGCGCTGGTCAGGCCAAAGCTGCTGAGGGCTGCATTGCCGTTAGGGCCGATCAGTACAGTGGAAGCTTCGCCGCTGATCGCTTCACTGACAGCGCTGCAACCACTGCATTTGCCAGCCAGATCGATGTCGACAATCGGAGCTAGCGGAACCTGGGCTGTATTGTCGGCGATAAAGGTGCGATCAGCAAAGCGTGCTTCAACATGATAGCCATCAACCGTTTGTGCAGAAAAATTGATCACCATCTGCATATCGACCAACGTGCCGACCTCACCATTTTTCTCTGAAGTTGGTCTGGTGCCGCCACTTACCTGATAACGTGCCGCGGCGGAACCGAATGCCGCCGCTGTCAGATTGGCGATGGGTGTCAGGCCGGTGCTGTAGATGTAATGCAGTGATCCTAGATGAGGTCTTATCTGCCCATTATCAAAGGATTCATAGACCTGCCCAGGCGGCACTTCATCCCAGCGCCCCCATTCCACTGGCAAGGTGGTGTCGCCAAATACCAGCGAAGCCCTGCCACGATCGGCCTGGATGGCAGTGCCGACACGAAATACATCCCCTTCGCTTTCCGTGGCTGCCAATAAGCTTTTGTCGTCAGCCAACCGCAACTCGGTTCCACTGGCAGACCCTGCACCGGCGTGCCAAAAGCCATTGGTCTGTTCAATATTGGCCCCCACAGCAACCGGGATGCCAGGTAATGGGGCCTGGGTCAGATTGACGGTGGTACCAGTGGCATCGGTTGCCTGTTGACTGGTCAGGTTGATGACGGTGCTGGTATTGCTGGCCAGCGTGCCTTCAACCGGACGGTCACTATTGCTGGGAGTGGGGCTGGTACCGGTACCGGTAGTCGTCGTAATTGTAGTGGAATTGGCAGACGTATCGGTCGCCTGCGTTTTAGATGGGCTGGTACCGGTGGAGGTCGAGGTGGTACTGGTTCCACTCCCCGTGTCGGTACTGGATGTTGAGGCGGTTGGTTCGCTGGTGGCGCGGTAGAAGCTTGGCAGCCGTGGCAGCAAGGCTGGTGGCAGGTTGGCATGGCCGACAAATCCAATCTGATTCGGGTTGACCAGGGTCATGCCCCGGTTGGTCTGCATCACCACCTGACCGGTATTTACCTTGTCATAGGTGCCTGGCTCGGCTGCGCCAAATTCCTGACTACCGATCGGTACGAAAAATGGCTCATGATCTGTACCGCGAATGCCAATGGTGGCAGTTGGGGTAGTGACCTTGTAGTTATCTTTATTGACCTGGCCGACAGCACCGGTGACAGCCCGAAAGCCACCTTTCAGCAATGAGAAAAAGCCACGCTCGCTGCCATCCTGTTTGCCGCGGTATTGAAACGCATCGATTCGCAACCGGCTGTTGGGGCGTACCGCGACAATGCTGCCATCGGTCATGCGGATCTGGGTGTTGCCGTTGGCGCCAGTGCTGATGACATCGCCCTCGTTGATTGTGTCACCCTTGGTAATGGTCCGATTGGTGCCAGCCACGTCCTGGACTGTGACCTCGCCATGAATGAACTGAACCTTACCCGCAGAGCCAGCCCAGGTAAGTGGCACGTACAAAGCCAGCAGGCAAGGTGACAGATTCAGCAGATTGATGGTAGTGAGGCGAGGGCGCGGGTGAGTCATGGTGGCCTCCTTAAGTAACTAGCGAAAATCGTGCTGCACGGCGAGAGTGTAGTCGGTACGTCGGTATTCGTTGATAGCGATATTGGAACGATTGCGGGAGTGATTGATGGCTGGACGCAATGACCACGCGCCACCGATACGCCAGTTGAATCCCAGCCCGATGTCCGTCAACCGATCGTGCCGGCGCGTGGCAAACAGAAAGTTTTCCTGGCAATAATGGCCCTGCTGCCAGCCCGCACTTACCCACAATTCGCCATCATCGATCGGGTTGAACTGCCAAGTGGCCCTTGCGCCCAGCATACGTTTATCACCGTCGGCGCGGTCCTCACGGGCCCGTTCCCGGCCACCGAACAAGGTTGCCAGCGTGACCCCGTTGTGTGCTGGCAGAATGAGCCCCAGCCAACTACCACCCAACAATGTCTGATTGGCGTCGTTGATCCGATATTCTGGCCGTTGATAGCGGATCTGGCCGAACTGGCCAAAAAGGTTGACTTGCTGGCTATCGCCCAGTGCCTTGCGCCATTCTATGGTGCCATTGAGGTTGCGCCGATTGGCTTGATGATCTTGTCGCAGGTAATCCAGTTGGGTACCTAGTCGCAGTTGATTGCCGGCCGATCCAATTGCGACCCCGCCGCGAGCTGCCAATGTGCCAAAGCTGAAGTCATGCTGGTGGTGGTAATGACGGTATCGGAGGTCCGCCCCGGCCAGCAAACGCACATTTTCCGTTAACGGATGGCTGAAATCGGTACCGGCTGCAGCAAATAGCAAGTTATCCGACTTGCTGGTGCTGGTATCAGTCAGAATCAGGTCGCCACCAAAAATCGGGACAAAGATCTTGGTCTTGTCGGTGGCTGCATTAACATTGGTATCATGCCCCAATCCAGCTGACACATAACCAGACCATTGGGTGCCACGACTTCGATTGCGTTGTTCGATGGCCTGCAGATACTGGGTCATGGCCTGTCGGGCAATAGGCGGCGGGTTGAGCTGTAGCAAGGCATCAAATTCCGCTTTGGCCCGAGTGTCGTCGCCCATCAGAAAATAGGCACGGCCCATTTCCAACCGTGCCCCGGCGTGATTGGGATCACGCTGGATCAGACGTTCCAGTGCCAGGGTGCCGCGTGCGGGTTGTCCACTATCGATGGCGGCTGTACCCAGCAAATAATCGAACTCGTCATCGCCTGCTCGTTCCGCCTCAAGCGGGGTCAACAGTGTGTAGGCCTGTTTGGCCTTGCCCTCAGCCAGCAATGCCGCCGCACGTTTCAATTCATCGGCTGCCCAGGCATTACTTGCCATGGCAGCATACAGCAACAGACCGATGGCACATCGTGAAACCACGCCTGCCATAACGCGCCTCCCTGTATTGAGCAACCTCGTTCACCTGTTCTCGATACCACCTTGCCTTCCACTTCAGACCCACCGGAGGGCATCATTGATCGCTGCCCTGATGTTCACTATAGGCCGAGAAACCGGGATTGTGAGCGGCAGCATCATGATCGATATCTTGCAATCAGGTGATGTGCATGCAGACTGGGAAGGTGGAGCACAATTGCCAACAGAGATGGAAACCGAATTGTCATTGCAATGGGCGGATGCAACGGGGAAAGGGTGCAATACTCTTCCCCATGTTGCTATGACAAGGGTTGATGGTGACTAGGTCTGCGTAGTGTGGTAGATGTGCTTCGCCTGTACTGTACCGGCTTTGGGTTCACTTGGGTCATACCGGACAAAGGTAAAGCCCACTGTATCTCCTGCGTTGAGAATGGCCTGATCGATACCAACAGAGGCTGGCGCACCATTGAGCAGAAATTCCCAATAGAAAAACGGGGCTGCCGAGGCGGCAAACGAGTCATAGGTTTCGTTGATCATCATCACCAAATATCCCAGACTGCTGCCGTAGTACTGCAAGGCATAAGTCAATCGACTGCTATTATTGATCTGGCCATACGCGCCTTCCAGCGCTTGTTGAGCGTTCATTCCGCTGAACCAGGGCACGCTGACACTTGGCCCACCTAGAATACTGACTTGAACGGTGTTGGGTGTTCCCATGATATGACTCCTCATGAATGCAGCCACGGACAAAAAAGTTTGGCCAAGTCGCATGCCGGCCAGTCCTCCTGCCATGCATTTCCAAGACAAATGATGATAAAGATCGGGGACGGTCAGGAGGTATGGATTGCATACCGATCCAGTTCAGGTATCCGGCAGACAAAATCAGTGTACGCCTGCTGAATCAACATCCTCAATTCCGTACATGCCAACCTATTTCGGTGTGTGGGGAATTGTCGGGCGCCGCCCCCAAAGTTCGATCGGCATGACGTGGAAAAGCGGCGGAAGTCACGCCAGTGCTTATTCTTCGCTTTCTTTTCAAGCACATGACACAATAAATTGCTTGTTGGCTGTAAGTAGATACAGTAAACTGTTGATATTAACAGTGCCAAGCGAAGGAGCGTGTCATGGATAGCCGTACCGTATCTCGTCAAGTGTCTGGTGATGTCTTGTCAAGCCGTCCGCTGACGCTTCAACTGCGTTGGGGCGAAGCACTGATACATTTGGCCATTGGCACGCTGCTGATTGTGGTCATGCTGGATGTCAGCAGTGCCTGGCTGGCAATGTTGAACCATGAGCGCGCAGATGTCTTGTTGATTGGATTGGTACTGAGCAGCGTGGCGGTTGTTGCTGGTGGTGCCGTATATTGCCTGAACCGTAGCTGGCGTGTGGCTGGTGCGGCAGGCATGCCTGCACTGGGAGCCAGCTGGCAGATTGCTCGCCATGGCATCCTTGAATATGCTATCCGTCTGCGTACCCCCATGTTCAACCGTCGGCCATTCAAGCCCACATGCCAACGGGAATCTCGCCGTGAAGCACGTTCACGTCCAGCCTGGGTGGTTGGGTGAGTTCGTTGTCAGATGTTGGGGAAAGTTATAGCAAAGCACATGCTGCTGATTATTCGGATGGGGGGTCAGACTTGAAGTCAAGCAGGTGACTGCCATGGGATATGTATGGTGACGTGAGAGGGCGGGGGTAACCCCGCCTCCTACTCGATCCTATGTTTGGACTGGGATCAGTGTCCGGTTTGTGCAACCGCTTGTTGAATTGCCTTATCCCGCTTGGACTGGGCGGAGACCATCAGGCGATTCGAAATCACCACGAATACCGTGACGAATACGATGATGATGGTTGCCAGTGCGTTGATCTCTGGCGTCAGCCCTAGTCGAATGGACGAGAAGATCCATTGCGGCAGGGTGGTGGAGCCCGGGCCTGATAGGAATGCAGTCAACACATAGTCGTCCAGCGACAGCGTAAAGGACAACAGCCAACCCGATACCAATGCTTGCGAGATCAGCGGAATAGTGATGACGAAGAAGACCTTCCAAGGGCGGCAGCCCAGGTCCATTGCGGCATCTTCCAATGAACGATCCATCTCGCGCAGGCGTGATTGCACCAGCACAGCCACATATGCCATGCAAAGCGTGGTATGGCCGATCCAGATGGTGATCATGCCTCGCTCACCGAAGGCATAGCAGCCAGCTGTTTTCAGCATGCTGGTGGCTTCGCCATCGCAACCGATGGCGGTTTGTAGTGCCACAAATAACAGCAGCATCGACAAACCGACAATGACTTCAGGCATAACCATTGGAGCCGTCACCATGCCGGCAAACAGTGAGCTGCTGCGGAAGCGGCCAAAGCGTGCCAGCACGAAACCAGCAATGGTTCCCAGTACAACCGCCAATGTTGCAGTCAGGAAGGCGATCTTGAAGCTCAGCTTGGCAGCGGCGATGACGGCTTCATCGTTGAATAGGACCTGGTACCATTTCAGTGAAAAACCGCCCCAAACTGTCACCAGTCGCGATTCGTTGAACGAATAGATGACCAGGCTGATGATGGGGGCGTACAGGAAGAAAAAGCCAAGCAACATATAGAGTTTGTTGCCGAGCGGCATCTTTTTGCCATTCATGATTTGCTGGCCTCCATTTGCTTGGCTTCAAAACGATGGAACCAGACGATGGGGGCAATCAGCAGAATCATCATGATCACGGTGACAGCCGATGCCTGTGGCCAATCCATATTGGCGCCGAAGTCATCCATCAAGCGTTTGCCGATCATCAATACCTCGCCACCACCCAACAGCTCGGGGATGACGTATTCGCCGACTGCCGGAATGAATACCATCATGGATCCAGCAATCATGCCACCCTTGGAAAGTGGCAGCGTGATCTTGAAGAAGGCGTCCCAGGGTTTGGCGCCCAGGTCAGCAGCCGCTTCCAGCAGGCGGCCATCCAGCTTCACCAAGTGCGAGTAAAGAGGCAGGATCATGAACGGCAGATAGCTGTAGACCATGCCGACAATGACCGAAAACTGGTTATACAGCATCTGGATCGGCTCATTGATCAGCCCCAGGCTCATGAGGATGTTGTTGAGCACGCCGTTGTCCTTGAGGATGCCGATCCACGCGTAGACCCGGAGCAGGAATGATGTCCAGAACGGCAGCATGACCAGCATCAGCAGCGTATTGCGGGTGGCCTCGTCGCTGCGTGCAATGTTGTAGGCAATCGGGTAACCGATGGCCAGGCACAGCAGGGTAGTGAAGAAGGCCAGTTTCAGTGAGTTCCAGTACGAAACGATGTACTGGCTGTCGCCAGCGGCTTCATCCCAGCCCTTTTCAACGAAGGCTTTCGCTTCATCCAGAATGGTGTGGTACTTGCTGGTGTTCAGGGTGATGATGGTCTTGTTGTCTTCCTGCTGAACAATTGATGTATAGGGTGGTTGCGAAATATCGGGCTCGGTGAAGCTGATCTTCAACACGAAGAAGAACGGCAACAGGAAAAACAGCAGCAGCCAACCATAAGGCACTGCTGTCACCAATGTTCTGCCTTTGGGCAAGCAGCGCATCAGAAGGCCCTTGATCATGATGTCAGCACCACGCCAGCGTTGTCAGCCCACTTCACGAATACTCTGTCACCCCAGGTGGGGGGGTCGGATTCGCCCCAGTGAGTGGAAGGTACATGGGCCATGATCACGCGGCCGCTGGGTAGCTTGACGTGATAGATCGAATAACTGCCCAGGTAGGCAATTTCTGCTACTTCGCCGCTACACCAGTTGAATTCAACAGCAGGTTGTTCGCGGCAGACAGTGACACGTTCGGGGCGAACGGTGAACCACATGGTCTGCCCAAGGGTACCGGTGACGCCGTGATTGACATAGATGCGATTGTGCAGCTCGGGCGCCTCGATCACGATGTGGCTGGATTCATCGACCACCAGCTTGCCTTCAATGGTATTGGTCGAGCCGATGAATTCGGCTGTGAACACGCAGTTGGGATGGTTGTAGATCTCGCGCGGGCCGCCGACCTGTAACAGCTTGCCTTCGGACATGATGCCAATGCGGCTGGACATGGTCATGGCTTCTTCCTGATCATGGGTTACCATGATGCAGGTCACGCCGACTTTTTCAATGACATTCACCAGCTCGATCTGCGTTTGCATACGCAATTTTTTATCCAGTGCGCCGAGTGGTTCATCCAGAAGTAGCAACTTGGGACGTTTGGCCAACGAACGGGCCAGGGCCACACGCTGCTGTTGGCCTCCGGAAAGTTGATGTGGTTTGCGTTTGGCGTATTTGCGCATCTGGACCAGATCCAGCATTTGTGCAACACGTTCGGTAATTTCGCCTTTAGGGAGTTTGTCCTGTTTCAGGCCGAATGCCACATTGTCTTCTACGGTCATATGCGGGAATAGGGCATATGACTGGAACATCATATTGATTGGACGGGCATAAGGCGGCAGGTCGGTGATATCCTCGCCATCGAGTATCAAGCGGCCTTCGGTGGGTTTGTCCATCCCTGCCAGCATGCGCAACAAGGTGGATTTGCCGGAACCGGAACTGCCCAACAGGGCAAAGATCTCGTTTCTGGGAACGTGCAATTCGACATCGTCAACCGCGATGAAATCACCAAACTTTTTGGTGACCCCACGGATTTCGAGATAGGCCTGTTTGCTGCCGGTTTTTCCGGCCGCAGCATTGTCTACCGCCACAATGAGCTACTCCTAAACACTCTGCAGGATGGCCTGCAACGCCCGAAAAATAGTCGGCGGGTCGACCCGCCGACTTCCATACTGATTACTTGCTGGTCTTGAACTTGTTGAAGGCGGCTGTGACGCGTTTCTGGGTGTCTGCTTCCATGGGTTTCTTCGGCTGCAGTTTGCCCAGTGCTTCGTCGCTCAGATAGATCTTCGGATCATCTCTCAGCTTCTTGTCCACCATTGGTGTTGCCTTGGTGTTCGGATTGGCATAATTGACTTTGTTGGAGATCGCAGCCACCACTTCCGGCTTCATGATGTAATTGATCCACTGATGAGCTTCGGCCACATTCTTGGAATCTTTGGGGATCGCCATTACGTCGATCCACAACTGTGTACCTTTGTTGGGCACCACATACTCGATGTTCTGCGGTTTCTTGGCTTCCTTGGCACGGTCACGGGCAATGTAGACATCGCCGTTGAAGCCCATGGCTACACACACGTCGCCATTGGCGAGCAGATCGATCGGCGCCTGGATGAATACCTTGATGTCCTTACGGACGGCAGCCAGTTCCTTGTTGTTGGCTTCCAGTGTTTCCTTGGAGAAGTCCATCATGTCACGACCCTTGTAGATGTTGTACATGGCGTACACATCTGATGCGCTCTCCATGAAGGAAATACCGCAACTCTTCAACTTTGAGGTGTATTTCGGGTTGAAGACCAACTCCCACATATCAGCAGGCATTGGCTCGCTACCCAGTGCTTTCTTCACTTTGTCGACGTTGATGCCGAACGCAGCGGTACCCCACATGTAAGGCAGCAGGTATTCACCGGTCGGATCAGCTGCCTTCAGCTTTTCTAGCATGGTCGGGTTCAGATTGGCCAAGTTCGGTAGCTTGGTCTTGTCCAGCTTCATGTAGATACCGGATTTGATCTGCTTGGCGGCAAAGTCCATTGATGGATGCACGACGTCATAACCGCTTTTGCCGGTCAGCAACTTGGCCTGCAGGGTTTCGTTGCTGTCATACACGTCATACTTCGGGGTAATGCTGGTTTCCTTCTGGAAATCCTTGGTGGTGTTGTCGGCAATGTAATCCTGCCAGTTGTAGATATTGACCTTACCGGCGGCAAACGCGCCTGCTACGGACAACCCCATCACCACGGCTGCCAGCTTGACTGCAAGTTGTTGCTTCTTCATGGATATACACTCCCGTTCGGTTTCCGAATCACGTGGCACTGATCCCGCTGCCAATTTTTCGTAGTACGGGATCAGCACAAGGCCAATCGACGTCAAAATCCCCTCTCGCCGATAGGCGCCATTACAGCATACAAGCACTTTCGTGGGTATGCTGCGCTGCAACTTGACCGTAAGTTGATCAAGCGATCGATCAACTGGCCGGGCGCGGATTTTACGGTATTCGGCCCGATTGTGGCGCAGCGTATGCAAGGCTGTGCCAAAACGCCAGTTGGGTGGCGGTGTTACATGGCTTCCATGACTTCAATACCTAACATGTCCAGACCGGCCTCCATCACCTTGGCGGTCAGGTCACACAGCTTCAGACGGCTTTGCTGCACGCTGCCTTCACTCTTCAGTACCGGGCAGGCTTCGTAGAAGCGCATGAACTGGGTAGCCAGCTGATACAGATACAGGCACATCAGATGTGGCACGGCATCACGTGCCACGGTATAGACCGCATCGGCAAACTGGGCCAGTTGCAATGCCAGCGCACGTTCTGCCGGTTCGGTCAGTATGATGGCTGCGTTGGCATCCAGCGCGACACCCTTGCCGAAGATGCTGCGAATCCGCGTATAGGCGTATTGCAGATACGGTGCGGTATTACCTTCAAATGCGAGCATCGAATCCCAGCTGAATATGTAGTCTGAAGTACGATGCTTGGACAAATCCGCATACTTGACCGCGCCAATCCCCACTTTGCCAGCAATCTGGCGCCGGGTTGCTTCACTCAAGGCCGGATTCTTGTCGGTCACCAACTGGTAAGCACGTTCCTCCGCTTCATCCAGCAGCTCAACCAGCTTCACCGTACCGCCCGAACGGGTTTTGAATGGCTTGCCGTCTTCACCCATCATGGTGCCGAATGCAACATGCTCCAGCACCATGTTCTCCGGTGCGTAACCGGCTTTGCGGGCAATGGTGAAGATTTGCTGGAAATGAAGCCCCTGACGTGCATCCACGACATACATCACCCGGTCGAGATTCAGGGTATTGTGGCGATAGCGTACAGCCGACAAATCGGTCGTCGCATACAGGTAACCACCATCCGATTTCTGGATGATGCAGGCGAGTGCTTCGCCTTCCTTGTTCTTGAATTCATCCAGAAATACGACCTGCGCCCCTTGGTCTTCGGTCAGCAGGCCTTGCTGGCGTAAATCGTTCACGACAACAGGCAAGTCATCGTTATAGGTGCTTTCACCACGTACATCGTCACGCCCCAGCTGTACGTTCAGCTTGCGATAAACCGCCTCACAATGTGACAGCGAGATATCGACGAATTGACGCCATAGCGCGAGCACTTCCGGATCGCCGGATTGCAGCTTGACCACATATTCGCGGGCACGGGTTGCGAAGGCGGCATCGGCATCAAAGTGGGTCTTGGCCTGACGATAGAATTCCTCCAGGTCGTTCAACGCCATGTCGGCATCGCCGGCTGCGCCTTGCTTCACTTCCAGCAGATAGGCCGTCAACATGCCAAACTGGGTACCCCAGTCGCCAACATGGTTGGCACGCAGTACTTCGTGACCCAGAAAGGCCTGCACACGGGCCAGTGCATCACCAATGATGGTTGAGCGCAAGTGGCCGACGTGCATTTCCTTGGCAACGTTGGGGGACGAGTATTCCACCATGACCTTGCGCTTGGGCTGAGGGGGCACGCCCAGCTTGGGGTCTGCCAAGGCTTGCTCGACCCGTCTGGCGAGATAGGCTGGGTCAAGGTGCAGATTGATGAAGCCAGGGCCGGCAATGTCCAGCTTGGCCACCAGATCGCTGACCTGAGCGTGATCCACGACCTTTTGTGCCAGTTCTCGCGGATTCATCTTCAGCTGTTTGGCAGCGGCCATGACGCCGTTGACCTGGTAGTCGCCGAATTCCGGCTTGCCTGCTGGCTGAACCAGTGGCTGTGCGCCCGGCGCGCCGGCGGCGGCCAGTGCGGCTTCGAAACGTTGGGTGAGCAGTTGCAACAAGGTCATGTCAAATGTCCCGATTCGGTTTGCCTGCCCGGTGCGAGGCCCATGCCACGCCACCGTACTGGGCATCATGCTGTATCAACGTTGCAATGCGCCTGTCCGCCCCGGCAATCGAGATGCCGCGCCCAATGACTGCCCTGCGTGCCTGGCTTACGGCCAAGCCCTGCATGTCACCGGATCGGGAATATCGGGAAAGCGGGATGGAAGACGTTGTTGCAACGCCCGGAAGAACCGGCCATTTTACTGCGCAGGCGTGGCTTAGGGCAAACCGAATGTTGCGTTGCGTCGCCATGGTGTTGGCGTAATGTGGCAAGGTGCTCATAACATGTCCCGCAAGCGGTAATACAACATACCTAGCACCAGTGCGGGGGTACGTAGCAACCGGCCGCCCGGAAACGGGCGGTGCTTCACCCGTGCCATCAGATCAAATCGCTCGGCTTGACCGGCAATCGCTTCTGCTGCCAGCTTACCAGCCAGCCCTGTGGCCGCAAGCCCATGCCCGGAAAACCCTTGCAGATAATAGAGGTTGGGGGCCAAGCGGCCAAAATCTGGTGCGCGATTCATCGAAATGTCCACAAACCCGCCCCAGCAGTACTCTACCTTGGCCTGTTGCAACTGTGGGAAGGCGCGCAACATATTGCCGCGCATCACATTCGGCAGATTGGGTGGGGTCAGGGTGGAATAGCTGACCCGGCCACCAAACAGCATGCGATGGTCGACGGTGGTGCGGAAATAATCCAGGACGAAATTGTTGTCGCACACGGCGACGCGATCACGGATCAGCGTATTGGCCGTCGTTGGGTCCAGGGGTTCGGTGGCAATGATATAGGTACCGACCGGCATGATATGGGGCTCGATTTGCGGAGCGAGCTGGCCCAGGTAGACATTGCCAGCCAGCACCACAAAGCGGGCGCGGATACTGCCTTCCTGTGTCTCGACGATAGCGGGTTCGCCCGCCCGAAAATGGGTGACGGGCGAATGCTCATACAGTTGCACGCCAAGCTGCTCAGCCGCCCGTGCCAGGCCCAAGGTATATTTCAATGGGTGAAGATGTCCGCTGCCGGCATCAAACAAGCCAGCGTGATAGCGTGGGCTGGCAATCCAGTCCGGCAGTTCGTTGGGTTCGATGAATTGCAAATGTGGGTAATGGTATTTCTGTGTCAGTTCCTCAAACCCTGCACGCAGGTCGCACGTTTTGCTGGGTTTGACGGAGACTGTCATATAGCCGGGTACGAAGTCGCAGTCGATGTTGAATTCGGCAATGCGCTCGCGGATCAGCTCTGTGGCTTCGACGGACATCTGCCAGGCTGCGCGGGCGCCTTCCAGTCCCAACTCCCGTTCAAAGATGTTGTTGTCGCAGGCAAACCCGGCGATCATCTGCCCGCCATTGCGGCCTGATGCGCCCCAGCCGATGCGGCGTGCCTCCAGTATTGCCACGCGATAACCGCGTTTGGCCAGTTCAATCGCGGATGACAACCCAGCCAACCCACCACCCACCACACACACGTCGACATCCAGGCTACCCCTCAAGAGGGGCTTGGCAGCATCCCGCAGTACTGTGGCCTCGTAATAGGAGCGGTTGTTGAGTTGGTCGTCCTGTTTGAACATGGTTACTGCCCGTTGGCGGCGATACGTTGACAAAGATAGGTCCAGACAAACACCGCTGCGGCATTGGCTGTCAACGCGGCATGGTCATAGGGGGGCGAGACTTCCACGCAATCCATGCCCACAAACGGTATGTCTACCAGCGATTCCAGAATCGACAGCACCTGATTCGTACTCATCCCACCGGGTTCCGGGGTGCCGGTACCCGGGGCGAAAGCGGGGTCCAGGCAGTCGATGTCCAGCGTCAGGTAGGTAGGTGGATTGCCGGCCGTACGAATTCGCTGGCGAACATCAGCCAGCAGTGGGGCCAGTTGCTCGCTGGATTCGCGACCACGCAGCTCACGTGCGGTGAATATCCGGCCACCGATGCTGTTGACGTATTCCCGCGCTGCCTTGTCACCGGCCGAGCGAATGCCGATCTGGACCGTGGCCTGTGGGATCACCAATCCTTCCTGAATGGCTTCGTAAGTCCAGGTCCCATGGCCAGAAGGCTCACCGAAGTGGTCTTGCCAGGTGTCGCAATGGGCGTCGAAGTGAATCAGTGCCAGTGGCTGGCCGTAATGATCACGATAGGCCCGCAGCAAGGCGAGGGTGACCGAGTGGTCACCACCCAACCACGCCAAGTGGTGGCGGGCCAGCAATGGGGTGACTGCAGCCTGCAATACGCTACGGGCATCGGCCAAGGCGGTGTTGGGCGTAGCTATGTCGCCCAGGTCCGTCAATTGCCCCAGTGGGGTGACCTCAAACCAAGGATGGATGCCATCGCACAACATATGACTGGCCTGTCGAATGGCTTGTGGGCCAAAGCGGGCACCGGGGCGATTGGTGACGGCGCTATCGAACGGGATGCCAGCCACCGCGAAGGGCTGGCTGGCGTCATGGAGTGGCGCACCCAGAAAACCAGTTTTATGCAGATAAGGGAAATCAAAATCAGCCACAAAACACCCTTTTTCAAGCAAGCCGTCGGCTCACTGTGGCCGCATGCCACAGTACCTCATGTATTGCGGGGGAAACGAAGAGGGGGATCACCCCCCAGATATCACATCATGCCCAGATCTTTGGCGGTCAGTGCAAGGCAATGCTTGGCCTTGCTGACCAATTCGTCGATTTCGCTGCGCGTCATCACCAGTGGCGGCGACAGCAGCATACGGTCACCCGTGGCGCGCATGATCAGATTGTTCTTGAAGCAGTAGTCACGGCATGTCAGACCGACTTCGCCGCCATTTGCAAAGCGTTTGCGTGTGGCACGATCGGCAGTCAATTGCATGCCAGCGACCATGCCCTGCCCGACAACTTCGCCAACCAACGGGTTGTCGGCCAGTGCGTCGCGCAAGCTCTTTTGAAAGTAGGGGCCGGTATCGGTTTTGACCTGATCTACCACACCCTGATCACGCAGTATGCGAATATTGGCAACAGCAACGGCGGCGGCGACCGGGTGGCCGGAATAGGTCAGTCCGTGGTTGAAATCGCCACAGGCAATCAAGGGTTCGGCAATCCGTTTGTGTAGTGCCACTGCGCCCATCGGCACATAGCCAGAAGTCAGGCCTTTGGCCAAGGTCATGGTGTCGGGTTCGAAGCCAAAGTGTTGATGGGCAAACCATTCGCCAGTGCGGCCAAAGCCACCAATCACTTCATCGGCACATAATAGGATGTCGTACTGATGGCAAATGCGCTGGATTTCGGGCCAGTAGCTTTCAGGTGGGAAAATGACACCACCTGCGCCCTGGAAGGGCTCGCCGATGAAGGCAGCGACGTTGTCGGCACCCAATTCCAGAATCTTTGCTTCCAATTCCTTCGCACATTGTTTGCCAAAGGCTTCTGGCGTCAGCTCCCCACCTTCACCAAACCAGTAAGGTTGGTTGATGTGAACGATGTGTTCTACTTTGGATGGCATCTGCTCATGCATGTAATCCATGCCACCCAACGTGGCGCCAGCTATGGTGGAGCCATGGTAGCCATTCCTGCGGGAGATCACGTATTTCTTGCCGGGCTTGCCCATGGCGGCCCAATACTGGTAAACCACCCGCAGCGTGGTGTCGTTCCCTTCTGATCCGGAATTGCAATAGAAAAAATGCTCGAACCCGTCAGGGGCTACTTCGGCCAGTAGCTTGGACAATTCGATGACCGGCGGGTGGGTGGTCTTGAAGAAGGTATTGTAGTAGGGCAGCTCCAGCATTTGACGGTAGGCTGCCTCGGCCAGATCCTTGCGGCCGTAACCAACGTTGACACACCATAACCCAGCCATGCCGTCGATAATCTTGTTGCCGTCTGAATCCCACAGGTATACGCCTTCGGCGCGGGTGATGACGCGACTGCCCACCTTGTTCAATGCCCCCATGTCCGAGAAGGGGTGGATATGGTGGGCGGCGTCCAGTTGCTGCCATTCGGCAGTAGTGCGTTGGGCGAAATTGCTGGTCATGATTCTACTCTCCACTGCGGCCGATGTATCTGAGCCCGGCCTTGTATCAATTCGTATTGCGATCCATCCTGATGCAATCGGTCATGCCTCGTCTGCAAGCCATGCAGCTGGCACGGCCACTACACATGCAATAGCAGGTGCTTGCGTTCCCAACTGCTGATCACGCGGAAGTAGGTGTCGTATTCCTTTTCCTTCACCGAGCAATAGGCGTGGACGAAGGCTTCACCCAGTGTTTTGCCGATATCTCTGTTCTCGCGCATGACCTCCACCGCATCTTCCAGATGGCGGGGCAGTTCATAATCCAGATCATAGGCGCTGGTGCTCATGGGCGGTTTCGGGCGCAGACCCTGCACCATGCCAAGGTAACCGCACGCCAACGTGGCCGCCATGGCCAGGTAAGGGTTTACGTCCACGCCCGCTACGCGGTTCTCGACGCGACGGTTTTCCGGGTTGCTGTTCGGTACGCGCATGCCAACGGTGCGGTTGTCATAGCCCCACTGCAGGTTGATGGGCGCTGCGGTGTGACGGCTGAGACGACGATAGGAATTCACATAAGGGGCCATGATCGGCATCACGGCTGGCATGTAGGTCTGTAGGCCGGCCACATAGGAGAGGAACAGATCCGATGGGCTGCCATCGGTGTTGGAAAACACATTGCGGCCGGTCTGGGCATCCACCACGCTCTGGTGTACGTGCATGGCGCTGCCGGGTTCGTCCTGCATCGGCTTGGCCATGAAGGTGGCGTAGATGTTATGACGGAAAGCTGTTTCGCGTACTACCCGCTTGAACAGGAACACCCGGTCAGCCAGGTTCAATGCGTCACCGTGCAGAAAGTTGATTTCCATCTGCGCGGCGCCGACCTCGTGAATCAGCGTATCGATGTCCAACTGCATGGCGTCGCAGTAGTCATAGACATCCTCAAAGAACGGGTCGAATTCGTTCACTGCATCGATACTGTAAGACTGACGCCCTGTTTCCGGGCGACCCGTACGGCCGATAGGCGGGCGCAGGGGTTCGTTGGGATCGGTATTACGCTCGATCAGGTAGAACTCAAGTTCGGGTGCGACAACTGGCTTCCAGCCCCGCTGCGCATAAAGATCAATCATCCGGCGCAGAACATGGCGTGGTGAGATATCGACTGGGGAACCATCAAAGTGGACACAGTCGTGAATGACCAGTGCAGTCGGGTCTTCTGCCCAGGGTACCAGTGTAACGGTACTGGCATCCGGTACGCAGACCATGTCCGGATCGGTGGGGCCGGTAATGTTGTCATCGTCTGGATAATCGCCAGTCACGGTCTGGATCAATACTGCGGTGGGCAGCCGCATTTTTTCGCCGGATGCAAACTGGCTTTTCGGCAGGATTTTGCCGCGTGCGACGCCCGTCATATCGGGAATGACGCACTCGACTTCAGTGATGCGGTGTTCTCGGAAAAATTCGTTGATGCTTTCCATGATTTATCTCTCGTGTAGTTCAATCGTGTTCCCGTGGTTGGCCTGGGGTTGTCCGCACGGCCTGGGGTGATGGCGGTTGAGGGTGACGAGCGCCGCTACTCTGGGTTCATGGTCAGCCCGCGCTCTCGTTTGAAGGCGCGGCAGGCTTCGCCAAATGTATGGAATAACTTGACGGAGACGGGATTGGTCTGGAACTTCCATTCCGGATGCCATTGCGTGGCCAGTGCGAACCCTTTGGCGCCTGCCACGGTGAAGGCTTCGATCAGGCCATCCGGGGCGATGGCCTCGGCTTGCAAGTCAGCCCCTAATTGATCGACACCTTGTTGATGGATGGAGTTCACCCGGATCTCATCCAACTGGGTCAACTGGTGCAGTAAGCCATCAGGGGTCAGTGCCACAGGGTGGGCTGGGCCGTATTGCACATCTAGCTCTGCCAGTTTGTCTTCACGGTGATCCAGCTTGCCCGGCGTTTCGTGGATTTTTTGCAGCAAGGTACCGCCAAAGGCGACATTCATTTCCTGAAAGCCGCGACAGATACCGAAAACCGGCATACCGATGGCAATGGCACGACGAATCAGCGGCAGAGTAGTATCGTCGCGATCAGGATCGAGCCAAGTGCCTTCTTCCAGCTCGGGCCCCCGGTAGTGTTTGGGATGCACCATGGATGGGCTACCAGTGAACAACAGGCCATCCACCATTGCCAGAATCTGGTCGATGCTTTGACGGTCACCCAGCGATGGAATCAGGATGACAAAAGCATCTGCGCCATCGACAACTGCAGTGATGTACTTCTCGCCAATGCAATGGAACGGATGCGCTCCCAGCATGCGGCGGTCGGCAGGTATGCCGACAACGGGCTTGTGTATCATAAGTCAGTGGTGGCGGGCGTAGCCCGCCTGTTGTTATCAATCGTTCAGTGCTGTCAGTGACGGCACATAGGTGTAGCCCAGGTCGCGGGCTACGGCTTCGTAAGTGATCTTACCTTGATACACGTTCAGGCCGTTGCGTAAATGTGCATCGTCCTTGAGTGCCTGCTTGTAGCCTTTATTGGCCAGCGCCACTGCGAAGGGCAGGGTGGCATTGGTCAATGCCATCGTTGACGTGCGGGCGACACCGCCAGGCATGTTGGCGACGCAATAGTGGGTAATACCATCCACAACATAGGTTGGGTTTTCATGGGTGGTAGGGCGCGAGGTTTCAAAGCAACCACCTTGATCGATGGCAACATCCACCAGCACCGAACCTGGCTTCATCAGCTTCAGCATGGCCTGGTTGACCAGCTTGGGTGCCGCCGCACCGGGGATCAATACCGCGCCGATCACCGCATCGGCAATACGCAGTTCGTTTTCAATGACATCTTGTGTGGAATACAGCGTCTTGATGCGGCCTTCATAGAGATTGTCGATTTCCTTCAGGCGCGGTAACGAGCGGTCGAGTATCGAGACTTCTGCCCCCAGCCCCATCGCCATTCGCGCGGCGTTCAACCCGACCACGCCGCCACCGATCACCGTCACATGGCCTGGCGCCACACCGGGCACCCCACCTAGCAATACACCGGACCCACCCTGGCTTTTCTCCAATGCCCTAGCTGCAGCCTGAATCGACATCCGGCCGGCCACTTCCGACATGGGGGCCAGTAGCGGCAATCCACCACGGTCATCCGTCACCGTTTCATAAGCGATGGCAACACAACCGCTGTCAATCAAGCCTTTGGTTTGTTCGGGATCAGGCGCCAGGTGAAGGTAGGTGTAAAGAATCTGGCCCGGGCGCAGCATGCGGTATTCGACAGGTTGTGGCTCTTTGACCTTGATGATCATGTCTGCCTTGGCGAAGATTTCACTGGCTTCATTGATCATTTGCGCACCGGCGGCAATATACTGGTCATCAGCAAAACCGATGGCGCTACCTGCCTGGGTTTGAACCATGACCTGATGGCCGTGTTTGATCAGTTCCTTGACGCCGCCCGGGGTCAGGCCAACGCGGTATTCATGATTCTTGATTTCCTTCGGTACGCCAATCAGCATGTTGAGGTCTCCAAATATCGTTATCACAGGCCTTGTGGGTCTGGTGGTGCGATCGGTTTTCCTTCATGCATCTTGAACCGATTGCAGCCGGTCTGTTGCTCTGAATGTCCAATATATTCAACATCTGCCCAGGTAATTGTGTCAAATATATTTGACGTTGCGCTGCATCAAATATTTTTGTTGCACTGCAGAGGTGCATTATTAAACCAATTTGAGGCATGATTCCTGCAAATTTGTTTTGCTGAGTGCTTGTAAAATGTTTACTATCACCGTAAAGAATATCAAACGCTTTACCGTGCCAGGAATCAGCCATGTCAGTCGAGGTCGCCCAGCGCCTGCGCCTTATTCGAGAGAAATTCGGTTTGTCCCAACGTGAGTTGGCCAAACGTGCCGGGGTGACCAACAGCACCATTTCATTGATCGAACAAAACCGTGTCAGCCCATCGGTGTCATCGCTCAAGAAAGTGCTGGATGGCATTCCGATGTCGCTGGCCGAATTTTTCACTTTTGATGTCAAAGAGCCGGTCCGGCCATCACCTTTCTTCAGTAAAGACCAAATGCCCAATATTGGCAGTGACGATGTGGCATTTTTTCTGGTTGGCCATGGCCTGAAGGATCGCAAGATCACCATGATGCGCGAAGTATATGAAGCGCATGCGGATACGGGCCGCGATATGTTGAAGCACGAAGGCCAGGAATGCGGACTGGTGGTGAAGGGCCGCATCGAACTGACCGTCGATGGCCAGTCGCAAATGTTGAATGAAGGCGATGGCTACTACTTTGAATCGCAGTTGCCACACCGATTTCGCAACCTGGATGATCAACCCTGCGAAATCGTCAGTGCCAACTCGTTGCCCAATTTCTGAGTTGCGTCGATAGCCCGCGTGGTACCGGCGCCCAAGCCACAGGAGCAACCCATGCCAAGTAACAAATCTCTCGCCGATTGGCAGCAGTTTGCTGCCAGCCTCAGCATCGAAGGTCGTGCTTTCATTCAGGGCCAGTATGTGACTGCACAGTCAGGTAAAACCTTTGACTGTATTAGCCCGATTGATGGCCGCGTGCTGACCCAAGTCGCCGATTGTGATGAGGCGGATGTGAATGCTGCCGTACATGTGGCGCGTCAGGCATTCAATCAAGGTGCATGGTCACAGGCCAATCCGCGCAAGCGCAAAAAAGTCATGTGCCGTTTTGCAGAGCTGATTCGCCAACATGCTGATGAATTGGCCGTGTTGGAAACACTGGACGCCGGCAAGCCGATTGGCGATACCACTACGGTGGACATTCCCGGTGCTGCCTATTGCATTGAATGGTATGGGGAAGCAATCGATAAGGTCGGAGGGGAGGTGGTGCCAGCCGACAACCATTTGGTTGGCCTGGTGACGCGTGAGCCGATTGGGGTCGTGGCATGCGTAGTGCCATGGAATTTCCCATTGTTGATGGCGTCGTGGAAGCTTGGTCCAGCTTTGGCCGCAGGTAATTCAGTCATTCTCAAGCCGTCCGAAAAGTCACCACTGACAGCGATTCGTATTGCCGAGTTGGCCAAACAGGCTGGCATGCCGGATGGTGTATTCAACGTGCTGCCGGGAGGTGGTACGGTGGGTAAGTTGCTGGCGCTGCACATGGACGTGGATTGTCTGGCGTTTACTGGCTCAACCCAGGTCGGTAAATTGATCATGCAGTATGCCGGTCAATCGAATTTGAAGCGTGTCTGGCTGGAGCTGGGGGGCAAATCGCCCAATATCGTCATGCCAGACTGTCCGGATTTCGATCGTGCAGCCAATGCCGCAGCAGGCGCTATTTTCTACAACATGGGTGAGATGTGCACAGCGGGTTCGCGCTTGCTGGTGCATCGGGACATCAAGGACGCATTCATCGATAAGCTGCTGGATAAGGCCCGCGGCTATCAGCCAAGTAATCCGTTGGCGCCGGCTACCAGCATGGGCGCGATCATTGATTATATTCAGATGAAGCGGGTGCTGGGCTATATCGAAGCTGGCCATGCAGACGGTGCACGCTTGTTAGCAGGTGGCAAGCAGGTGCTGCAGGATACAGGTGGCTTTTATGTTGAGCCAACGATGTTCGATGTTCCAAACCCGGCTATTCGTATTGCCCGGGAAGAAATCTTCGGTCCGGTGTTATCTGTGGTGACTTTCGATACGATGGATCAAGCCATTGAGCTGGCCAATGCCAGCGAGTTTGGCTTGGCTGCTGCGGTATGGAGCAGCAATCTGACAACAGCACATGAAGCGGCCCGTCGTCTGCGTGCTGGCACGGTGTGGGTGAACTGCTATGACGAAGGTGGAGACATGAATTTCCCATTCGGTGGTTACAGGCAGTCCGGCAATGGCCGGGACAAATCATTACATGCACTGGAAAAGTACACTGAACTGAAATCGACACTAGTGCGGTTGCGCTGATTTCCCCATCTGGGCGTCGCCATCAAAAACGGTCATTACTGCAATGACCGTTTTTTGTTGTCTGTTGATTCAGTTGCGATGAAATGAGTACATATTTAATCCACAAGAAGGATATGACGGATCAACTATATTCATTCCATGAACAGGTTGATATATCGCTTCTGGTTACTGGCCATACTATGTGTGCCGTCATGTCCGTCGGTTGCGGCGCCACTACTGGACTGTCCACGTCCTTTGGTGGTGGCATTTTTCGAATTCGGCAAGGCATACTGGGTGGATGCGGATGGCAAACCGGCAGGTATCGATAAGGATATTATCGACGCGTTACAGGCGCGAAGTGGCTGTGTCTTTGAACGGATTATGCAGTCCAGAGTGCGTATCTGGCGGGCAATGGAGGTGGGTTCGCTGGATTTGACCTTATCTGGGATCGCTACGCCTGAACGCGAGAAGTTCGCTTGGTTCATTCCCTATGCTGCAACCTATATCCACTTCTTTACACCTGTAGACCTCGGTGGTGTCAACAGTCTGGCGGATTTTGAAGTGCGGGGGGATTTGCGGGTAGTCGTGCTGAAAAGTGCCAAACACTCACTCGTCTACGACGCTTTTCTGGATCGCCTGCGTGAACAGGGGCGGGTTGATGAGGTGGCAGACATTGGGGACGGCATCAAGCGATTGCGTGCCGGCAGGGTGCATGGTTTGATCACGCCAGCTGGCGTCGGTGCTGAGCTGATACGCCAAGCCAATATGCAAGATCAAATAATTGGTCATGTTTGGGACCCGGATGCTGTGGTGCTGGCAGCGTTGGTGGTGTCAAAACACAGAATGAATCTACGTCAGTATCAGCAGCTGTCAGCCTTGATTACCACGTTGCGTCATGATGGTACCTTGCACACCATCATTGCACGATATGGCGGGGAGCAGCGGGCAGTTGAAGTTGACCGGCTGCTGAAGCTTTACGCCAAATAGACAGTTGGTGAGCGAAGATAATGCCATCACGGTAACGTGGCGGGATGCAATGTCGGGCTGGCAACAAGATACGGATGGTACGATGCGGTGATGATTTGGAGGAGACGGGGATAAAATTGCCCTTGGCCATCTGCTATATCTGATGGCCAAGGTGTCGCGGTTAAGGCAGGGTGATGGTGACGTAGGCCGCTTGCGCGGGCGCACCGATCAAGCTTGAGTAACCAGCCAGTGTCTGATTGACATTGCGGCTCAGCATCCAATTTAGACCTGAGAATGCTAAGGCGCCCAGCAAAATGATGCTACCTGCCAAAATCGGTAGCGGGACTTCGTTTTTGATGGCATGACGGATCTGATCCGGAATGGCCCAGAATGGTGCGAACGCATTGCGTTTGCCGCGAAGAAAGGCAATTTCGTCGCCGAGCCGGGCAGTCAGATATGACAGCTTTTCCGGCGCGTCCAGCAAATACTTGCCCTGAAAGCCCAATAGCAAGCAATAGTGGAAGACTTCCAGTGCCTGTAAGGATGCGGCACCATGATTGCGCAATGTATCCAGGCGGGTGAAGAAATTTTCACCTGCCAGTTGGTCACCAAAGAATACCAACTGTAGGGGTTCGCGTTCCCAGGTATCGCGAATGCTGAATCCGCCGCGCAGAATAGTCTCATCCACCAAGGCACAGTAGGCATACTTGGCAGCATAGATGTCGTCAGCGGGCGCATTGATGCGTCGCGCACTACGCTCGAATTCGTCCATCAGCAACTGAATGTTGCGGCGAAGCAAAGACCCGTCTTTGGGCTCGTGGCCGCTTCTCAGCAAGAACACCAGGTAGAAGCCGTCATACAGTAAATCCAGAAGTGATTTGCCGCCTTGATTGATCAAGTCAATTTTTGGAGGGGCACCAATTGCGCCATTTGCAAACAGGGAAGGGGCATTGTTAGAGTTTGTCATGATGTCACCGCCAACAATTCAAGATTCAAATCAGTAAAGCCATTAGGCACATAGATACTGACAGCTTGCCCTTGCAACATACGCTCGTAAAGGGGGCCGCGTGGCTCAAGCTCGAAATAGAAGCTGCCGGGACGTACCGGGATGGCGGTCGGTACCTGTGCCGCATGAATCAGCCTGACACCCGGCATGGCCGACAGCACCAGCTTGTCCACATCGTCGGGCGAGCCGATCTTGAAGCGGATTGGTACGGTATCGACAATTTCACTGGCCTGTAACGAAGCGCCAACGGAAAGATAGAAACGAGTATTGGTATCAATCTTTTGCGAGTCCAGGCGGCCTAACCAGTAGGAAGGCTTGGTCTCGGATAGCACAATACTGAAGAAACGGGCAGAAATTACAGTTTCGAGTAACTCTCGAATGATCATGTCCAGTCGTGACATGCATGACGATAAATCCATATGAGAATAACTGGGTAAATCAGTCAATGTATACGACTTTGCGAATGTCATTAGGCTGCCGGCCAATTGTAGCAATTGCTGATAGAGGCGTTCGGGATGCAATTGTGGATGCTGATATAAATGCAGCAATCCGGCATAGGCGGTGCTTGCTGTGTGCAGCAGCCAGAACGAGGCAACATCGCCGGAGCGGAATTCAATAACATGTTTGCCTGGTTCGCGATGATGTCCATACAGCGCGCCGACCTTGGCCTGCAGAATGTCCAGCAGGCGGCGCAAAAGTTGTACCAGTGTTCCTGATGATTCGATTGCAGTTGCAGGCGGGATGAAGCTGCTGTCCAGATCGAAGCCGCCGGTCTGCGATTTGCGAACACGGGCAATCGGCAACACGATATAGCCCTCATGAGAATGTCGATCTGTCAGCAGCACAGCTTTGTGTTTCAGCAACTGAACCTCTGCTGGCACTGCGCCGGTGTAAAGATCCTGTGCCTCGACATTGGCCTGTTCGAAACGGGTTAATTTGCCTGCGGGTTCATTCAGCAGAGCGGCGTTGGCAATGCCGGGCTTCAATGGTACCAGTGCAATGTAAACAAGGAATTGATCAGGCAGATCTGCAACTGCGGTCAAATTCAGGCCGTCCGGCAGATCATCGCACTCGGGCGCGCAAAGCCATTCGCCATCAGGAAGTACTGCGTGAAGGGTCTGCAACGAGAATACGCCTGCTGCCAACGCTGCCGAATCCAACTGTAAGGCGCGAACACCCCAGCAATAAGGGTGCAATAAACGGCTGGTTGCTGCCAGTTGAGCGTCGTGATAGGCATCTTGCAATTGGAAATGCTGCGGACGCAGGAATAGTCCTTCACCCCAGAGTACACGTGATGCTGGATTCATTCTTGATTGTCTTTCGGGTTGACCTGATATGGATCAATCATTAACAAAATATGAGTGTTGATGACGGCAACGTTACTTAAACGCGAGGGCAGGCTACGTCCCTTGCAGATGATAGTGTTGCCTGCATTTTCGCATCTTTCAAACCGCTTGACACAGTAATCCCACAACGATGTACACCTACCACGAGCGGTGTGTCGGACAGTACGCCATTCAGCGGAATGGCGACTTTCCAACGTGGAGAATCCTTGATGCGGAAGAAAACGGCAATGCCAACATAGCGGGCGTCCGCCCCCAGTTTCTCTGACAATGTGATTTTTTTGCCGGGGATCAAAATTCGTTCTCGGACATCGACATTCTGATCAGGCTTGGCACCGGGATCGGTTTTCGGCGCCTGACTGAGTAGCTCTTGAGATGCCTGATTGAATGCTTCGGCATCTTGCAGCTTGTATATTTTCGCAACAACTGCAAGACCACGTCCTGCATCGTCTGCATTGGCGTCATTGGCAACATGAATTTGCATGGATAAGGTGCGATCTGGTGGTGCCTTGCTGATTGGTAGTACCGTGCTCGCCATGTCTTTGGCGGCATCCATGATTTTGGTGCCCAGCGTTTTACTTACTTCCGGATCTCCGGCTTTCGCAAGCGTGGCGGGCTCTGTAGCACAACCAGCCAATCCGGCGAGTATCGCAAATACTGCAAGTTGATGAAGATACATCATATTGCGGGGCTATCCGTGCATTAGATTTGAATTTGTGAATATCTAAACCAAAAAACGGTTGCAATAAGCAACTGCAAAATATACCATTAGAATAACATAATGTCATCCATGTATGCACTCTGATGGCTGATGCCCATTGCTGATAAAATACCAAAATGCGATGACGCAACAAGTTGCCAACCTTTTTCGTATCCGACATGTCGAATATATGAATAATTTTTCGAGCATAGCAAATAGCTAGTCATGTCGCATACGTGATTGTTGTGCAGGAAGATACGTTTCAATTTAGGGGTTGATGTTGTGATGAACAAGGTTAAATTGGTGGTTCTGACGAGCGTGATGGCTGTGTTGACTGGGTGTGCAACAACCCAGCCCAACATCGACGCACTGAGGCAGGAAGCAACCGAATCCCTGGCCGCCGGCGCTAACGACAAAGCGATTGAATTGCTTGAGCAGGTAGCCAAGAGCAGCCCGACAGATAAGGATGTCTGGGTCAAGTTGGCTCAAGCCTATCTTGATAAACAAGACTATCCGCGTGCTGTCAATGCGGCAGCTGAGGCTTTGGCTCGCGATTCTGCGAATTTTGATGCAAAATCAATTATGTTCGTTTCCAGTGCGCGTTTGGCTGCGATGACCTTGACAGATCTGCGTAAGCAAGATCAGTTTGTTCCAAAACGTCGTGGCGAGGCAGAGCGTTTGGTAATGGCTATGCGTGAAGCGCTAGGCGATTCTTCTGTTGCGCCTGTTGTCGAGGATTCTGGTAAGGCAAGGTCTCCGCGTCGCCCGTTGGTGACAGGAACACCACCACAGGCACAGTCACCCAAGGTGGCTGACCGCCCGGTGGCCCAGCCAGCCAGCCAGCCAGCAACTGTGCCTGTTGCGGTGACTCCACCGAAGGCGCCGCCCAAGAATGAGCCAGCTCCGGCCAATAAGAATGCCGATCCGTTTGGTGCGCTTCGTTAATTGTCGATTCGTCACGAATTTGTTTAAAAGGTAATCATCATGTCCAAACGAGAAAGCATTCAGAAGAAGCTTCAGCGTGTTCGTCCTCCCCGTGTACAACTGACCTATGATGTTGAGATTGGCGATGCCATTGAACAAAAGGAATTGCCTTTTGTAATGGGTGTGGTGGGTGACTTTTCCGGTCAGTCCGAGGTGTCGCAACCCAAGCTGAAAGACAAGAAGTTCGTCAATGTTGACGTTGATAACTTCAATGAAGTCATGGCCGCGATTGAGCCGCGTGCTGCCTATCGTGTGCAGAACAAGTTGTCTGACGAGCGCGGTGAGTTTGCTGTCGATATGCGTTTCCGTTCCATGGAAGATTTTCGTCCGGAGTCGGTTGTTCAACAGGTAGAGCCACTTCGTAAATTGGTTGAAGCGCGTGCCCGTTTGGCGGATTTGCGCAATAAGATCGCTGGAAGCGAAAAGCTAGAGGACATTCTGAGTGATGTGCTACGGAATACGGAAGCCCTGCAGAACCTGAGCAAGCAGGTTGATGACGGAGGAAAATCCGAATGAGTATGCAAGAATCCCAAACACAGGCGGCACAATCAACAACCGTTGAGGGCGTCAACCTGCTGGATCAGATTGTCAGTGAAAGTCGTATTGCAAAATCTCAAAGCGAACATGACCGTGCCAAGGACCTGATCACTGAGCTGGTCAAAGAAGTGATGCAGGGCACCGTAGTCATGTCGGATAACTTGGCCGCTACGTTGGATGCACGTGTTGCTCAGCTGGATGCTTTGATTTCCGATCAGTTGAGTGTCGTGATGCATGCGCCTGAATTTCAGCGTATGGAAGCGTCCTGGCGGGGACTGGAGTATTTGTGTAAGCAGAGTACCACCGGCCCGATGCTCAAGATCAAAATGTTCAATGCGCAGAAAAAGGAATTGATCAAAGACTTCCAGACTGCTATTGACTTTGACCAAAGCAGCTTGTTCAAGAAAGTGTATGAAGAAGAATTCGGTACCTTCGGTGGGGCGCCATTTGCCACGCTGATTGGCGACTTCGAGATTTCGCGCCAACCATCCGACATGTACTTCATTGAGCAGATGTCGCATGTTGCGGCGGCAGCGCATGCGCCATTCATCTCTTCCGCTTCACCGGAATTGTTTGGTCTGGATTCGTTCACTGATATGGGCAAGCCACGGGATTTGGCCAAAATCTTTGATACGGTCGAATATGTTAAGTGGAAGTCATTTCGTGAGTCTGAAGATTCCCGCTACGTCGGGTTAACCTTGCCGCATTTCCTTGGGCGACTGCCGTATAACCCCAAAGATGGTACGGCGGTGGAGGGGTTCAATTTTGTTGAAGACGTTGATGGAACCGACCATAGCAAGTACTTGTGGGTCAATGCGGCCTATGCGTTTGCTGCTCGACTGACCAATGCGTTTGAGAATTACGGTTGGTGTGCGGCTATTCGTGGTGTAGAGGGGGGGGGGTTGGTCGAAGACTTACCAAGTCATACCTTCAAGACGGATGATGGTGAGATTGCGCTCAAATGCCCAACGGAAATCGCGATTACGGACCGCCGCGAAAAAGAGTTGAGTGACCTCGGTTTTATCCCGCTGGTGCATTGTAAAGACACTGACTACGCGGCGTTCTTTGGCGCACAATCGGCACAGAAACCGAAGAAGTACGACAGTGATGCGGCAAATGCCAATGCAGTCCTGTCTTCGCAATTGCAGTACATCATGGCCGTATCGCGTATTGCGCATTATCTGAAGGCAATGATGCGCGACAAGATTGGTAGTTTCGCTTCGGCCGGCAACGTTCAGGACTTTCTGAATAAATGGATTAGCCAATATGTCCTGCTGGATGACGGTGCGTCTCAGGAAGCCAAGTCCAAGTTCCCGCTGCGTGAAGCATCGGTTGAAGTGGTCGAGGTGCCGGGACGACCTGGGGTGTACAAAGCGGTTGCATTCCTGCGCCCACACTTCCAGTTGGATGAGCTTTCAATCTCGCTGCGGCTGGTGGCTGAGTTACCACAATCGGCTAACAGGTAAGTTTAGAAAATTATCCTATTAACCAGGAGTATCAAATAAATGAAAGATGTATACCTTAAGTTTGCTGGTAAGTTCAAAATTGATGGCGAAGCACGCGATAAAGACCATGATAAGTGGTTGGAAATCGAGAGCTGGTCGCACATGATTCGCCAGCCCAAGTCGGCAACGGCATCCAGTGCGGGCGGTCATACTGCAGAGCGTTGTGAGCATGGAGACATGGTGTTCGTTAAAGACCTGGATCAAACTTCTCCTAAACTGTGGGAAGCATGTTCCGCTGGTCATACCTTTGATGAGGTAACCATTGATTTCATGCGTGCAGATGGTGGTAGCCGCGTCAAGTACCTGGAAATCAAGCTGAAGCATGTAATCATTTCCAGCGTAACGCCAAGCGTTGCCAATGAAGGCATTCCCAGCGAAACACTGGCACTGAAGTATGCTGCAGTACAGTGGACCTACACTGCTCAAGGTGTTGAAGGTGGTGCCAAGGGTAACACCAATGGTGCTTGGAGTTTGTCCAAGAACACCAACCAGTACACCGTTTAATCAGTGTGTTAACAAAAAGGCGGCGTTTCGGCGCCGCTTTTTTCTTTATTATTCAATCTATTGGGTGTGATGTGATACAGCGAGGATTCGCACCGACACTGTTCGAAAAATTGTTTGATGACGAGCCACGTGTGCCATCCGAGGCAAACCCGTTGCGTCGCTTGAATGTCGAGCAACTAAAAGAATCAGTCGCCAAGGATCTGGAAGCATTATTGAATAGCCGGCGTGGCTTTGATGAAGGATTGGACGCATATCCGCAAGCAAAACGGTCTATTCTAAGTTTTGGCATCATTGATTTTGTTGGTATGAGTCTGTCCAATCCGGATGACTGCCATCGAATCTGCCTAGCTTTGGAAGAAACGATCTATGCGCATGAAATGCGCTTGCAAAACGTCAAGGTGTCGCTGGACGCCGCGAAAGGCAGTACCAATTCGCTGGTGTTTTCGATTAGTGCATTGCTGGTTGTCCATCCGGCGCAGGAGCCAGTTAGTTTCGATGCATTCCTGCAACCGACAACACAACAATATTCTGTAAACCAAGCACGTCGTATACGGGCACAATAATCCGTGATGGATGACCTTTTACCTTATTACGAGAGTGAACTGACGCTGTTGAAGCGTCATGCTCGAGAGTTTGCCGAGCAATATCCCAAAATTGCCAACCGCCTATTGATGGCGGGTGAAAATGTCGAGGACCCTCATGTTGAACGGCTGATCCAAGCATTTGCATTGTTGGCCGCGCGTGTACATAAAAAGCTTGAGGATGACTATCCCGAGTTTACTGCTGCGTTGTTTGAAGTGTTGTATCCGCAATATTTGCGGCCTTTTCCAGCCTGTTCCATTGCCCGTTTTAGTGCCGCTTCTGCAGGCCAGGTGACTGGGACGGTATGCATGCCCCGTGGAACGACACTGAACTCGCGCCCGATTAAAGGTGTACCAGTCAAGTTCCGTACTACTTACGATGTCAATTTGGCACCGATCAGTTTGACCGATGCATTGTTCAGGCCTTATCTATCTCCTCCGGCTGGGACGGCACTGCCGCCCCGTAGCAATGCTTCGTTGACCTTTACGTTGACGGGCGACTCGGACCAAGCCGGATTGGATACCTTGGACTTATCCAAGCTGCGGGTATTCATCGATGCAGAGCCATCGCTGGTCAGTTTGTTGCGCGAAGTGTTGTTTCAATTGTGTGTCGGTGTTGCTGTAGAGATTGGCCTGGGACCTTGGCGGATTATCAAAAACAGAGTGTGTCTGCCCGTTGGTTTCGAACAGCATGAATCTCTGTTGGATGATGATGCTCGTTCGCATGCGGCTTATCGGTTATTGATCGAATATTTTACCTTTCCGGATAAATTCAATTTCTTCGATTTCGATCTGGACATCCTGCGCAAAATCATTCCGCCGCGTGCTCGTAGCATTAAGATCCATCTCTTGTTGGATACAGCATCTCAGGCGGATACCTTCGAACGCTTGATGGAACAGGTCAATGTGTCACACTTCCAGTTATTCTGCACGCCGGTCGTGAATCTGTTCGAACTTCGTGGCGAGCCGATACGGGTGGATCACCGTAAGGTACAGTACCCAGTTTTGCCGGACGCTCGTCGTGCATCTGCTTATGAGGTTTACGCGATCGATGCCGTGGAGCAGGTGAGGGAGTCGGCAACAGGGGTCGAGATCAATCCGTTTCAACCGTTTTATTCCCTCAAGCATGGACGAAATCAGTCCAAGGGTCGTTACTGGCATCTGTCACGGGATGAACGCGTGGCGGTGCGTAGCCCAGGCCATGAATACGAAATCATGGTGGTGGACGAGTATTTCGATCCGTCGGTTGAGCAGGAAGAAACATTAAGCATTCAGTTACGTTGTACCAATCGCGATTTGCCTTCGCAGATGCCTGTCGGCTTAGCCGAAGGTGATTTGTTCATGGAAGGTGGATCTAGCACGCGTGTTGTCCAATTGCTTCGCAAGCCAACGGGGACGTATCGGTTTAACCATACGGGTGACGGTAGCTGGCGATTGATTTCCGCGCTGTCGTTGAATCATCTGTCACTGGTATCTGAGAGTGGGGATGCCTTGCGTGAAGTGATGTCCTTATACAATCTCCCTGGCAACAGTCAGAACCGTCGTTTGATCGAAGGTATTGAGCATGTCAGTACACGTGGTGTGACGACACGTATGCCAGGTAATCCATTTCCGACCTTTGTTAAAGGGGTGGAAGTCCGGATTGGCGTATTGCCCGGGAACTTTGTCGGTACGGGAGTCTGGTTGTTTGCGCAAATCATGTCGCGATTTCTCGGGCTGTATGTCCACCTGAACAATTTTGTGCAAGTGGTCGTGGTCAACGCCGCAACTGGCGAGATACTTCATACGTGTGAACCATGCAGCGGCGACATTACACTCCTGTAATCAATCGATTGACCGGTGAACCAGAGCGTTTCGAGTTCTTTCAGTCCGTGCGGTTGCTAACGGGGCTGTTAGCACGACAGCAAACTTTATCTTCCGCACGGGTGGTGGGGGATTTAGTTCGATTCAAGGATTCGTTGCGGCTAACCTTTCCGCCTAGCGAGGTTGAAAAGCTCGATGACCTGACTCGGGCAGGCGAAGAGGATGTGCGTCGCACCAGTGCCCGTTACGTGTTGACACCGACCTTTTTCGGCCTGACAGGGCCGACCGGCGTATTGCCACGGCACTACACCGAAATGCTCGCTGAACGAGAGCAGATATATCGGGATCGTGCAGCAAAGGCGTTTCTGGATGTGTTCTCCAGCCGGATGACAACCTTGTTCTTTCGAGCATGGCAAAAATACCGTCTTCCTATTCGCCACGAGATTGAACCTCGTCGTGGCTATCTGCCGGAATTGCTGCGCTTGGCCGGCATTCATTTTGATAGCCATGATCCGGACCGACAGGACCTCTGTTCCGAACTGTCCGATGAAGTATTTGCTGAATACGCCGGTGTATTGCGTCATCAGCCGGTATCAGCCATGAATGTGGCGCGGGTGCTTGCAGATTACTTTGATGTGGTTGTTCAGGCTGAACAGTTTGTCGGGCGCTGGTTTGAGCTGGATGAAACGCAAGTGACCCGATTAGGCGGCGATTGCGCCACGCTGGGGGTGAGCGCTTTTTGTGGTGGCCGTGTCTGGCAGCGTGATCAGCGCATAAAGCTGTGTATTGGGCCGATGACGATTGATGACTTTCGTTGTTTCTTGCCCAATGGCCGAAACATGCGGGCAATGACCAAATTGTTGAAATATTGGTGTGGCTATACCTGTGAATGGGAAGTCAAGCTAATTCTCAAGAAGGAAGAGGTCAAGCCAGTGCAAATCTCAGCCAGTGGATTGGGTACCATGCTGGGGCGAGACACATTTCTGGTCAGCAAGGCGGCTGAGCAAGACATGAGTGAAGCACGTTATGAGCTGGTGTTTTGATGGCACCTGACTTATCTAAAAAGAATGCAATAAATTTTGTCTACTGATTAAGGACGCGCCATGTCAGGCAACCTGAAAGCCCTTATTTCCAAATTGACCTCAATCAGTCGCAGTGCTGCTGAACGCGCGGCCAGCCTGTGTGTCTCGCGTGGTCATTATGAAGTTGATGTTGAACACTTGATCCTGTCATTGTTGGAAGATGACGATAGTGACCTGTGCTGGTTGTGCAAGAAGTATGGCATCAGCAAGACTCAGCTGGAGCGCGATCTCGCGCAAGAGCTGACACAGTTCAAGAATGGCAATACCCGCACCCCAGTCTTTTCACCACATCTGCCCAAATTGCTGGAGCAGGCATGGTTGCTCGCGTCAATTGAATCAGAAACCAGCAGGATTCGCAGTGGGCACTTGTTGCTGGCCTTATTGACCGAACCAGAGCTGTCGCAACTAGCGCATCGTGCTTCATCACTGTATGCGCAGTTTCCGCTGGAAGAGCTGAAGCATAAGTTGACCGATATTGCAGCCAACTGGCCTGAAGCTGGGCAAGCTGTTCGCATGGTCGAGGGAGAAGCAGAATCTGGCTCGCCCGCAGCAATTCAGCCGCAGGGGGCGTTGGGCAAAACACCTGCGTTGGATCAATTCACAACCAATCTGACGCAGCGTGCATTGGATGGCAAGATTGACCCGGTCATTGGTCGTGATATTGAAATCAGACAAGTTATTGATATTTTGATGCGTCGTCGGCAGAACAACCCGATCCTGACTGGTGAGGCCGGAGTAGGGAAGACTGCTGTGGTTGAAGGTTTGGCCTTGAGGATAGCCAAAGGTGACGTGCCGCCACCGTTGCAAGGGGTAGCACTGCACGTGCTTGACTTGGGGTTATTGCAGGCTGGTGCCAGCGTCAAAGGCGAGTTCGAAAATCGACTGAAGAATGTCATTGACGAAGTGAAGCGCAGTCCACATCCAATCATTCTGTTCATTGACGAAGCTCATACCATGATTGGTGCTGGTGGCCAAGCTGGTCAGAATGATGCGGCCAATCTGCTCAAGCCTGCATTGGCTCGTGGCGAGCTGCGTACCATTGCCGCCACGACCTGGGGTGAATACAAGAAATACTTCGAAAAAGATGCGGCCCTGACTCGCCGGTTCCAGGTTGTGAAAGTTGAAGAGCCATCATTGGAAGTCGCGTGCGACATGTTGCGCGCCATGTCCCATCTGATGGAAAAACACTTCACCATCAGGATCATGGATGAAGCAATTGTAGAGGCGGTCCGCCTTTCTGCCCGCTATATTACTGGTCGTCAGTTACCAGATAAGGCCGTGAGCGTGCTGGATACTGCATGTGCACGTGTGGCCTTGGCCAATTCTGCCAAGCCAGAGGCGGTTGAACTGGCAGAGAAACGGCTTGAACGTATTCAGGTGGAAATTGCTTCGTTGGACCGTGAAGTGGCAACGGGCGGTGATCATTACAAACGCTTGGATGAGTTGCGAGAGCTACAGGCTGCTTTGCAGATAGATATTGAACAACGCCGACAGCGCTGGGAGCAGGAAAAGCAGATTGCTGGCGAGATTGCTGTTCTACGTGGCGAAATCGAAACAGAGCTGCAGGCGACACCGGCACCAGAAACCGCGACTGAAAAAGGCAAGCGACGCAAGCCAGTTTTGTCACCCAAGGCTGAAAAGCTGGAAGCGCTCAAAAAGCAGCTGGCGGAGCTGCAAGGTGAAGAGCCGTTGGTCCCGGTATGTGTGGATGGCAATGTCGTTGCTGAAATCATCTCCGCTTGGACGGGTATTCCACTTGGCAAAATGGTCAAGGATGAGATCAAAACCGTATTGGCGTTGGGTGAAGCCTTAAAGGAACGGGTTATTGGTCAGGACCATGCCATTGAGCAGGTCGCACAGCGTGTGCGTACAGCACGGGCAAATCTGGAAGATCCAAATAAACCCAAAGGCGTGTTCATGTTTGTTGGCCCGAGCGGTGTGGGTAAAACTGAAACGGCATTGGCCCTGGCTGATTCGCTTTATGGCGGTGAGCGTAATCTGATCACCATCAATATGTCTGAGTATCAGGAGGCACATACAGTCTCGGCGTTGAAAGGATCACCCCCTGGTTATGTTGGTTATGGGGAAGGCGGCGTGTTGACTGAGGCAGTGCGGCGAAAACCCTACAGCGTGGTATTGCTGGACGAAGTGGAGAAGGCTCACCCAGATGTGTTGGAAATGTTTTTTCAAGTGTTCGACAAAGGGGTGATGGACGATGCCGAAGGCCGTGAGATTGACTTCAAGAACACCATTATCATTCTTACTTCGAATGTTGGCTCATCGACCATCATGCAAGCTTGCCTGAATAAATCTGCTGAAGAGATTCCGGATGCAGACGCTTTGGTCGAGCACTTGCGACCACAACTGTTCAAGGCATTCAAGCCGGCCTTTCTGGGGCGGATGAAGGTGGTACCGTATTTCCCAATTTCTGACGATACGCTTGAACTGATCATTCGCCTCAAGCTTGATCGAGTTGGCAGGCGTATTGCCAGCAATCACAAGGCTGAGTTCATCTATGATGATGGCTTGGTAGATACCGTGCTGAATCGATGCACCGAGGTCGACAGTGGCGCACGTAATGTTGATCATATTCTGAATGGTAGTGTGTTGCCGGAAATCGCGGAACACGTGCTGGCCAAGTTGGCTGAAGGCAAGGCCGTGAAGAAGGTCAAGCTGAGTGCCAATGAAACCGGTCGGATCAAGTACCAGATTACTTGATCATATGAGCACAGGTTGCCGGGGCTGTTTCCCGTAGGCCTGTGCCGTGATATAACATGCCAATCAAGGCTTACAACCAAGAGTGTATTCATGCGAATCCCCAGCATTCGCCAGACCCATCCAATCGAAGTATTTGCAGTTCGTCGTAAGCCCCGCCCCGGAGAGCATCTGAGCCCGGTTTTCGTGGTGTTGTGTTCTGCAACAACGGTGGCTCGCCTGTTTCGTGATGATATTGCGGAGTTTGCCGAACAACTGGCAATGGCTATCGGGTCGGTTGACGCTGGCGCGCTGCGACTGGTGGAGCAGCATGTGTTTCCCAATCGGCCCATGATGGAATCGGTACAACAGGAAGTGTTGCAGTTGCGCCGTTTTGCAGGTGTATTGGGGCGATTATTGACCGCGGCATTGGAGCGGGAGCCGGACGTCATTGCCACTTTGCGCGGTGCTGAAGGGGTCGAGCATGGCATGTGTGTGGTGCTGGATCAGCAAGTTGGTACAGGACCTGCTTTGGTCCGGTTACCTGTCTTGCTGGATTCGAGAGAATTAAGCTCGGCGTTATTGCTGCCAAACAAACCTACTCGAATCCGTATCATGCCCGCGGCGGCGGCACATGATTTTGCCAATGTGATTGAGTTCATCATTACTGGCATGAAGTAGTCATGCCCTGGTCGAAAAACCAGGGCATTTTCCTAGAACGAAGGCAATGCCCAATTGAAAGCCGAGATGGATAAACTGCTCAGCCCCATTTCCGATAATGCCCCATGTGGCGAGGACATGTCGTTTTCAACAGAATTCGACCAGATCAAGGAAGCCCGTCGTGATGAAGATCCTGCATTGGCGCAAGGTGACTGGGTCGCTGATGTCAAAAGGGCAGATTGGGACGAAGTACGTCGAATTTGTGAAGAGGTGTTGTCACGTTATTCCAAAGATCTGCGGGTAGCTGCCTGGTATGCCGAAGCGTTGGCCAAAACAGATGGCTTTGCCGGATTGGCCAAAGGTTGCGATGTCATCCGTGAGTTGCAGGACCGTTATTGGGATCAATTACATCCTGTACCGGACGACGGTGACATGGAGTTGCGTATCGGTACGCTGGCTTATTTTGTCAGCCAATTGGCTGAGCTGGTGCGGACTATGCCATTGTGTCAATCCCCACAAGGTAAGTTTTCTTATGTTGATCAGGAAGCAGCCATTGCTTTTCAGTCCAGACTGGATAAGGACCCTGATCTGCGAGATTCGATGCCGGCCGGCAAGTTTACGTTGGAACAGCTACAGGAGGCGCAGCGGGCGACTCCAACGTCTTTCTATCAACGCCTGATCGATGGTTTTCGCACTAGTCGTCAATCCTGGCAATTGTTGGCGGGGAGCATTGATGCCCACTTAGGGGTGGATGGTCCCTCTTTTGGTGTGCTGGAAGATGCGTTTGACAAGGTGGGTAATCTGCTTACCCGTATTACGCGTAACGCAGGTGTTGGTCTACCAAATGATTCTGGTAAGGAACAGCGTCCTGCTACTCAACCAGAAGAACCTGTGATGACGAACCAAGTAATTCATCAGCCCATGCCATATCAGGGGAATTGGCAAGGTCAGATCATGAGTCGTGAGCAGGCGATCCAGATGCTGGAATCTGTTGCGGAGTACTTCCGCCGTACGGAGCCACATAGTCCGGTAACGTATCTGGCACAAAAGGCAGCAGATTGGGGCAATATGCCATTACATGAATGGTTACAGGAAGTGGTCAAAGATGGTACGACACTTAGCCAGGTACAGGAATTGCTAGGTATACGTAGCTGAGTACAGTTGCTCAAGCGAGCAGACATCCCAATCAACGCATCGTAGAAACACAAAAGCCAGCTGAGCTGGCTTTTGTGTTTTGTTTGGGATTATCCCTTTTTGACAGCAGGTGCCGGTGGTAGTGATTTGGCTTGCAAATTGCGTACGTGTGGGATCAATTTGTTGACGGCATCCAAGAACGCCGCAGCAATTACTTTTCCTTCATTGGTATGGCTCCAACCTGCGCCACCCGCGCCACCTGCCGCACCAATCAGAATAGCCCCGGCCCCAAGATCAGTCGCTTTGGACGAGCCTTCTGCAATGACCAGCTGTTCTGTTGTCTGGGCATCGGTTATGGTCAATACCACTTGGGCTTCCTTGAATTTGACATGCTCGGCCGCACCGGCAAACTTGGCCAGTATGGGGATCTGGCTCATCAAACCTCCGACACTTCCTCCTGCATCATTCTCCGAGAAGACCAGCGTAGGGGTCATGACAAACTGTGCTTCCAGCACATTTTTACGTGGATTGACCGTGGTGCCCTCACGAATCAACCCTTCTTCCTTCAAATCCAGTTCCTGACGTGTGCCGCGCAGACCTTGGCTGCGATCGACTACCCTGAAACAGCCACTTTGCTGCAGCATCAGGCGTACCAATGGCAATGGTGATTCAGGTAAATTTCCCCGACTGGCGGTATATGTATACCCATTGGGGTTTTCGATGACACCAACGGTCGCAATCGGCTGATCACATTTTTCTATCTGTCGGGTTTCGCCAGACGAGCCTTTTTGACCTGCCGCGCCGGTTACCAGCCCGCCGGCATTGCCGGTTTCAATCGACGATTTGTTACAGCCAACCAAAGCGCTGGCCAAAAACAGATAAAACAAGGGAGTGCGAAAAGTCATTTTGATCAAATTCCAAGGTGATGATTGCCGACAATACTATCGCATGACGAGCGATTAATCGATGCCTGTGCGAGTCAGTGTTGGGTATGGTTTCGTAAGTAGCTATCCACTTGATTAATCAATGTACTGTGATGGTCTTGGCTGTCATGATGTTGGCCTGCATGTTTTAGCCTGCTTGGCTTGCTATTCAAGCAATGAGCGGTTCCCCTTTCATCATCGTGCTTGTTCGATTGTAGCTATAACTAAGTCATAGGCTTGCGCACCCGGGAACGCTGATCCCACGGCTAGCCAATAAGGATAAAGCATGGCTGATGTGGGCATGCCTGCGAAAGTGGGCCGTTATCAACTGATTCGCTTGTTAGGCAAGGGTGGGCAGGGGGCTGTCTATTTTGCACATGATCCACAGCTGCAGCGACCGGTTGCAATCAAAACCATTCGGCTCGAAAGGCAGTCCCAACAGGCGACTCAAGCATTGCTAGATGAGGCGCGGATTGTCAGTCAAGTCCAACACCCGAATATCGTCACGTTGTATGACATGTTGGAGCAGGGTGATAAATGGTATCTGGTGTTTGAATACGTCGAAGGCGAGACACTGGCGCAGCGATTGAAAACCAGTAAATCACTGCCGCCTGATGAAGCTGTAGAGATTGCATTGCAAATACTCGATGGTTTGGCTTTTGCCCATGGCAAGCAAATTGTCCATTGTGATATCAAGCCAGCCAACATCATGCTGGACAGCAACAAGGTAGCCCGCCTGATGGATTTTGGCATAGCCCGTGCCGTGGGCGATGCTGCTACTTTTCCCACCGGGACCGCCGCGTATATGGCACCCGAGACCATTGCAGGCAGTGCGCAGGGTAAAGCGGCTGATGTGTTTGCAATGGGCATGGTGCTGTATGAAATGCTGACGGGTCACCCTGCTGTAACGGGTGACAACATCTTTCGGGTAATGCATGCCATTGCCAGTGAGCCTTTTGAGCCGCCATCTCAACTAGTCACGGGTATTTCCGAAATGTTGGACAATATCGTCATGCGAGGGTTGCTGAAAGATCCAACGGATCGTTTTGCCAGTGCCGATGAAATGCGCATGGCACTCCAACAATTTCGCCGCCCCACTCAGACGGAAGCGGTTGAAGGAGAGGGAGGGGGGCAAGGTACTTTGGAATTTCTACTCAGGCGTATTCGCCTGAAAAGTGACTTCCCTGCCTTGTCGCAAGCCATTTCTGCCATCAACAAGATCAGCAATGCGGATGAAGAAAGTCTCCATGCGTTGTCAGCAGTGATTTTGAAGGATTTCTCATTGACCAATAAGTTGCTTCGATTGGTCAATTCTGCCAGCTATGGCAATTTTGGCGGCACCATCAGCACGATTTCTAGGGCAGTTATCATCCTGGGGTTCGAGGTTGTCCGTAACTTGGCGATTACATTGATTCTGTTCGAGCATTTGCAGAATCGCAGCCAAGCAGTACAACTGCGTGATGAAGTGATTCGAACGTTTTTCAGTGGGCTGATGGCTCGTATGCTTGAACAAAAGCTGGGCTCGCGCAGCCACGAGGAAAGCTTCATCGGTGCAATGTTCCAGAATCTGGGTCGATTGCTTGGGACGTTTTACTTGTTTGATGAGGCTATGGAAATCCAGCGGGCAGTGAGGCAGGACGGTCAGGTCTCTGAACGGGCAGAAATCGCTGTATTGGGGTTGACCTATGCTGAGCTGGGCATGGGGATTGCTCGTGCCTGGAACTTTCCAGACAAGATAATCGACGCGATGGCACCTTTGCCGGGCAAGCTCAAAGTACCGAGAAATGGGCAAGAACGTTTGCGCGCGGTGTCTGGCCTGGCGAATCGGTTGACTATGATGGCTACCGGGGATTTGCCGGCTGGCGAACGTGGGAAAGCGTTGACTGGGTTGGCTGATCATTTTTCCGTGGCTGTGCCGATCAGTGCTGGAGAAATGACGCGCCTGGTGGATGAGACGATCAAAGAGTTCTTGCGCGAAGCTTCCTTGTTTGGCATCAATGCCAATCAAAGTGAGCCTTTGCGGCATGCTCGGCAGTGGGTTGGAACAGGTCATGATCCATCCAGCAGCAAGGTGGCCGTGCAGGATACACTCGATCAGCAATTCCAGGCCACGCAGAATTCAGCTGCTGAGGTAATGCAGGTCCCTCAGGAGCAAGATGCTAAAGCTATTCTGCTGGCGGGCATTCAAGACATTACCAACTCATTGGTAGAGCAATACAATCTCAATGATCTGCTACGCATTATTCTTGAAACCATGTACCGTGGAATAGGGTTTGATCGGGTGATGTTGTGCACACGGGATGTTCGCACCAATACTTTGCCGGCACGAATTGGGTTTGGCCCAGGTGTTGATAGCTTGCTGAAGCGCTTCATCGTTCCCGTGGCCAAATCGCATGATGTGTTTCAAGTAGCGTTGGAGAAGCAGGCGGACGTATTTCTAGCAGACATTGACGCAGACAACATTCGAGACCGGATTCCGGAATGGTACCGTAACTTGGTACCTGCCCAGACTTTCATATTGCTGCCGTTGGCCATCGAAAAGAAGATCATTGGTTTGTTCTACGGTGATAAGGCGGCGGCTAATCAGTTGAAGATTGCTCCGCAGGAATTAAATTTGCTCAAGACCTTGCGCAATCAGGCCGTGTTGGCAATTCGTCAAAAACAACTTGGCTGAATGAGAAGCTAGTTAGGTTGCGTTGCAGCATTTATATCTCAAGTTTGCCATATCTGAAATCTGTCGTGGCTTCCTGTGTGGATGGGATTTCACTGTTTCTTCATCATCTTGTCACTACTCTATGCGAATCTTTGATATGGGAAATTGATTCTGTTTTTCTATTGTGCATCGCACAATAGCACTTGACACCAAGCACAGTGCTCTTAGAATGCATGATGATGCAGTGCAAAATAAGAAGTCTTCGATTAACGAAACAGGAAGAGGTTTAACAATGTTTATGACCCCCGAGAAGTTAGCCGAATTACAAGAGATCAATCTGGGCAAGGCGATTCGCGTATCAAACATCGCACTGAGCGGCATTGAACGTTTGGTGAGTCTGCAATTGGAAGTGACCAAGAATCTGATCGCCGAAACTAGCGAACAGGCCAAGTCACTTGGCAAAATCAAAGACGTACAAGGCTTGGCATCATTGCAACAAGAAACCGCCAAGCCGTCGTTGGACAAAGCGCTGGATGTGGCCAAAAGCTTTTACGAAGCCGCTTCTGTGACGCAGGCTGAGTTTGCCAAGATCATTGAAGAGGAAGTGGTCAACGCCAACAAGAATGTCGCTGAAATGATCGACAATCTGCAGAAATACGCTCCGGCTGGTTCGGAAGTGGCAATCAATGCCATCAAGACCGCTGTTGCTGCTGCTGCTGCGACTTACGACAATGTTACCAAGGCAGCACAACGTGTAACAACAGATCTGACTGAAGCAGGGGTGGTGGCAGCAACATCTTCTGCCAAGGAAGTATCCGCAGCATCACGTAAGAAAGCACCCGCGACGGTCGAAGCGTGAGTTAGGCTGATTGGATATGATTCAATAGACCGGGCGTAAGCCCGGTTTATTGTTTTTAACATGTCTCTGTGTGAATGTATTGTCGGGTTAATAGGTGGCCAGTGCTGTGATTCATTGATGCGGCATACTGCCTTGGCTACATGAATCTCTTCTGGCCCCAATCGTGGCATAATGCCGGGCATGGTTTCCGTTACCCGCCCGATTACTCCTTCCAAGGATGTCCAGCCTGATCGCCAGGCGTTTCTGTCCCAATTGTCGGCACAATATGGTCTGACTGATTTGACGCAACTGGATCGTGCGCTGGAGATCATTACCCCGCGTTACGCTGGCATGTGCCTTGTCGAAACAGGCGAGGCTTTGTTACCACACGCGCTTGGTACGGCAGCGATCACAGCACAGCTGAAACTGGATGCAGATGCCGTGGTGGCGTCTATGCTGTTTGCCTGGCCAGATTGTGAAGAAAATTGGCGTGAGCAATGCATTGAGGTTTTTGGTGAAACAGTTACCAAGCTGATCGATGGTATTGGTCGGGTTCGCAAAATCCAGGAATTGCAGCGTCTGGATACTCCGTCATTGAAGCAGGATGAACGCCACGCACAGGCTGAGGCTTTGCGCAAAATGCTGCTGGCGATGGTGGAGGATATTCGGGCAGTACTGATCAAACTGGCATGGCGGACCCAGACCATGCATTATCTGTCCGAAGTTGACGCCGATACCGCTCGCATGGTTGCGCGCGAAACCCTGGATGTGTTTGCGCCGTTGGCGAATCGTTTGGGTGTATGGCAAATAAAATGGGAGCTGGAGGATCTGGCTTTCCGTTATCTGGAGCCGCAGCTTTACAAGAAAATTGCCAAGTTGCTGGATGAGAAGCGACTGGATCGTGAGCAGTTCATTGCAGATGTGCTGGCTACCTTGCGCTCGGAATTGGCGAAGGCTGGCATCAATGGTGAGGTTACCGGACGTCCCAAGCATATTTACAGCATCTACAAAAAGATGCAGAAAAAGAACTTGGATTTCTCCGAAGTCTATGATGTGCGTGCAGTGCGTGTGTTGGTGGAGGACATCAAGGACTGCTATACCGTGCTGGGCATGGTACATAATCTCTGGCAACCGATTCCTGGCGAGTTTGATGACTACATTGCCCAGCCCAAGGGCAATTTTTATCGGTCTTTGCATACCGCTGTGGTGGGTCCAAATGATAAAGCCGTTGAGGTGCAGATTCGGACCTTCGACATGCACCGCCATGCCGAATTGGGTGTGGCGGCACATTGGCGCTACAAAGAAGGTGGCAAGCAGGATCCAAAATACGAAGAAAAGATCGCTTGGCTACGGCAGATTCTGGAATGGCGCGATGAAGTGGCGGACGTGGGTGATTTGGCCCATCAGTTCCGTACAGAGCTGTTCCAGGACAGTGTCTATGTGCTAACCCCGCAAGGCAAGGTGGTGGCATTGCCCAAGGGTTCAACACCTGTTGATTTTGCCTACCATGTCCATACCGATCTGGGCCACCGCTGCCGTGGTGCTAAGGTTGACGGTAAAATCATCCCTCTGGATACCCCGTTGGAGAACGGCCAGCGTATTGAGATCCTGGCCGCCAAACAAGGTGGGCCCAGTGTCGATTGGTTGCACCGTGGCTTCCTGAAAAGCCCGCGTGCCATGCAGAAGGTGCGGGCGTGGATACGTGCTCAGCATATTGATGTGGCCATCAATGAAGGGCGTCAGGTTTTCGAGCGCGAAGTGGCTCGCCAAGGAATTACCCAGCCTAAGCAAGAGCAAATTGCCGATAAGTTGGGGTACCCGAATGTCGACGAGTTTTTTAAAGCCCTTGGACATGATGAAATTGGTCTTCGTCAATTAGCAACAGTCTTACATAGCTGTGTAGAACCGGTACAGGAAGCACCCGTTGAACCTGCGCAATTGGTTCGGCAGCCACGTGCACCAAGACATGGTCAAGGAGTGTTGATTGTCGGTGTCGACAAGTTGATGACTCAGTTGGCCAAATGTTGTAAGCCTGTTCCGCCGGATGACATTATTGGTTTTGTGACGCGTGGCCGTGGTATCAGTATCCATCGTAGTCATTGCCTGACCCTGAAGCGCTTGTCGGTCAACGCACCGGAGCGGCTGATTGAAGCCAGTTGGGGCGCGCGACAGGATACGGTGTTCCCGGTGGAGATCGAGGTGGCAGCGCACGATCGTCAAAGCCTGTTACGTGATATCTCGGATGCAATCATGCGGGACAAGGTCAACATCACAGCAGCCAATACCATGTCAAAAGATCATCGTGCTTTCATGCGTTTCACTGTGGAAATCCGCGATGCAGAGCAATTACGCCGCGTTACCACGCTGATTCGTGATGTTCCGGGTGTCATTGATGTAACCCGCCGTTGATGACTGAACTTTGCGTCATAGTCAGTATGTATTGGTGATTTGAGTAGGGTTGCGCTATATCGGAAGTAACTGATTGGATTGACTGTTCGGTCATCATGCCAGCCCATGATGGCAATCAGGTCAAGTAGTAATCTTGAATAGGCAGGAGAGCGATGGATGGATATCAATGGACTTAAGAGCTTCAATGCATCAATGTCCCAAACCTTGACACAGGTTACCAGTCAGATTTTCAGTGATGTTCGAAATGGTGCAGATCGGGTCGACGCCAAGAAGCAGCAGATCGCCGATGCCAGTCTGCAGCGTTTGCAAGATCAGGCCGCCCGTGCTGAGCAGCGCGGGCGGATTGATATTTACGTGTGACCCTTGAGATCTATGTACCTTGGTAAGGTGCTGCCATCACCCTGCTGGGCAGGTAACGTAATCAGCTCTCTTCGGTGGAGGGGAGGGCTATTGCTCGTCCTAAAACCATCCCTATCACCACTTACCCCAATAAAGTACTGAAGGGTAGGAACGACACCAAGTCGCCAGCTTGGATTGCCCGCCCGGAAGGCACATCTACTAGTCCATCGGCCCATACGCAAGAGGTCAGTACACCTGAGCCTTGGTGTGGGTAAAGGGTTGCTTCGGGTGTTCCTGTAACAGATGTGCTAAGTTGAGCGCGTAAGAATTCACGGCGTTTATCGGGTTTCAGCCAATCGAAACCCGCGGTTACCTTGAGTGGTGAACAGAGGTAATCGGTGGCGCCTTGGCGTTTCAGAATAAATGGCCGTACAAATAGCAAGAATGTGACGAAAGTGGAAACAGGATTGCCAGGCATGCCGATAAAAGGCGTGTCACCAATGTGGCCGAAGGCAAGGGGTTTGCCGGGCTTCATGGCGATGCGCCAGAGTGCGAGGTTCCCTTCTGCTTGAACCGCTGCTTTGACATGGTCTTCTTCACCAACTGATACACCACCACAGGTCAAGATCAGATCATGCCCGGTAGCTACCTGACGTAAAGCACCTCGGGTGGCTTCCAGATTGTCGGGGATATTACCGAGATCGGTAATTTCACAACCCAGCTGGGTCAATAAGCCATGTAGTACATAGCGATTGGAGTTGTAAATCTGGCCTTCGGTCAGGGGGTGGCCTGGGGTAACCAGTTCATTACCAGTAAACAGCATGGCCACCTTCAGGCGACTTGTGACTGGCAAATTAGGTAAGCCAACCGATGCTGCCAAGCCAAGTTGGGCTGCTCCTAGTCGTGTGCCTGCTGTCAGAATGATGCTGCCCTGGGATATGTCTTCACCCCGTCGGCGAATATGTTGACCCAGCCTCACTGGTTGCATGATCTTGATTGTTTCACCGTCGCTGACCGTATCTTCCTGCATTACAACTGCATCGCAGCCGTCCGGTATTGGGGCACCAGTAAAAATACGCGCTGCTGTCCCTTGTTGCAGCATCTGGCCTTGGCTGCCAGCGGGAATACGCTGGGTGACTTGCAGTTGTGGCAGTGTTTGTGCAGTCAGGTCGCTCATTCTGACAGCAAACCCATCCATGGCGCTGTTGTCATGAGGGGGGACATCCAAAGGTGAGATTTGGTCTCGCGCCAGCACGCGTTGAATTGCCAGTTGCAATGGTATCGATTCAACTACTTGAATCGGCCTAGCACTAGCTAACAGGGTATCCAGTGCTTCGTCTACAGTGAGGAATGTCGGGTTCGGTGTCATGGTTGAACCTGTGAATAGATGAAGGCAGCGATGGTTTCTGCCTGATTCAGGTCGAAAAGTGGCAATGAAATTGTGATCCGACTGTCAGTTGCGACCGCCACAATATTGGGGTCGTTCGGGTGTAGTAGCGGTTTCCCAAGGCTGACGCGGTGGATTTCCAGCTTGGGAATGGGCTCCAGTTTAAATCCTTCGACCAGTACCAAGTCGCAGGGAGATAGCTTCGAGACCAACTCTTGCAGTGTAGGGGGAGGGAATTCCCGTAGTTCATGTAACAAGGCCCAACGTTGGCCTCCACTGAGTAGCACTTCTGAAGCACCCGCTTGACGGTGCCGCCAACTATCTTTGCCAGGTTGATCTAGGTCAAAGTCATGATGCGTATGTTTGATCAGCGAAACTCGAAGACCATAAGCAACAAGCTGCGGGAGCAATTGCTCAATCAGCGTGGTTTTGCCACTGCCGGACCAGCCGGCAAAGCCAAATACCTTCATTCCTGTCCTTGTTGTTCCAGCATTTGTTGGATGGCATCACCCAGATCTTCAAATTCATCATTCATCAGATGCAAGTGATCCAATACTGCCCGACCAATCCGTGGCCATTCCTGATCCCGTGGCAGATTTAGAAAGCCATGGGCAATCTGCTCCGCCAGCTTTGCCAATGCTACCAAGGTCCTTACCTCGTCAGATATCTCATTGCTGGGTTCACTGAACAGGGTGGCGTCGTGATGGGTCAGAATCCCTTGGGCAATCGTATCTGGCAAGTACCAGCAGCGGGCTACCAGATACCCAATGGCAGCGTGTTGCGTACCATGTCGTTCCATTTCAACTGTAGTAAACGCTTTGTTGCGTGAAGCATAGGCCAAGTCCAAAGTATCCCGATAGTGCTTGAAACGCGCCAGCAATAAAGGTATGCCACAGTTTTGGAACAAACCGAAGGTATAGGCTTGTTCTCGAATCGATAGGTTGAGCTGGGTAGCCAGAAACGCGGTGACTTGAGCATCCAGCGCTGCCATATCCCAAAAACGCTCGACATGGTAGTTGCCTTGGTAGCTGAGTGTATTGCGCAAAGCCAGGTTGGATGCTAGTTGTACGGCATTGTCAACACCCAGTAATACCACTGCATGGGGTACAGAGGACACTCGCTGTGGTAAACCAAAAAAAGGTGAATTCACGGTTTTCAGCATAGCGGCAGACAGGCCGACATCCTGGCAGATAATGTCGGCAATCTTGGTCGGTTCCGGATCATTGCATTGTTGAGCCTCCAGCAACGCCAGCATGATGCTGGGTCTGGGCGGAATGACGATACCTCGCAATAACTGGTCGGATTCTTGGGGCGAAATCTGCATGGCAGGCTCAGCGAATGGTCTATGTTGAATTCTAACGCATAATCGATGCCGCAAAGGGTATGTCAGGGCACGTTTTATTGCGGTGCATCAAGAGGTGGGTCGTATTTGGTGTTGCCAGTCCATGACCTTGGTCATTGGCGCTTGGTTATGTGTAGCTGATGCAAGTCTACTTGGTCTGTGCTGGCTTCAGTCTGAACACGCCAGCCATGATGAGCACCATGCCGATGATCTGCCAAGATGACAATGACTCTCCCAGCCACCACCACGCAAACAGCATGGTCAAGGCTGGCCCAAGTGAGCCAATAGATGCGGCTTCTGAAGTACCCATGCGGCGAATGGCCTGGGCTAGTGCCCAGATAGGCAATACGGTGGAGAATATCGCCATTGCTGCGGCATAGCACCAAACCATGGGTGGGAGGTCGGTAAGCGACTGGCTTGATGATGTTGCTGCCCAATGAATCAGAACCATGATGCAGGATGTGCCGCCAGTTAGGCCGGTCAGTCTCATGGCGCCAAGCTGGGCGACCACTTTACCGGTGCCCACATAATAGAAAGCATAGGTGATGGCGCTGGCCAGCACCCAGGCGCCACCAATCCAAGCCTTTTCCAGCGAGCCAGCTTGCAGGTCATGGCCAAATGCGATGGTCAGGCCCAGGTAACATAGTCCAATCGCTTGCCAAGCGCGTTTACTGGGTGGCTGCTTGAGCCATACGGCTTGGATCAACAACACCATGGTTGGGTATAGGTAAAGGATCAAGCGTTCCAAGGCAGCTGAGATGTATCTCAAGCCTTGAAAATCAAACCAGCTGGACAGGTAATAGCCCAGGCAACCCAAAGTTGCAATTTGTAACATCAATTGCCAAGTGAGTGGGCTTGCTTTCGGTGAGTGGCCCGCCTGCGTCATCCACGCAAAAAATGGGAAAGCAATCATCATGCGCATCACCAAGAGCGTGGTGGCATCAATCGATGCTGCCAGATATGCAAGTTTTACGAAGATAGCTTTCATGGAGAATCCAAATGCCGCCAGGATCGCCCAGGTGCGGCCATCAACTTGATGTAGCCAGTTGGTTGGATGGGGGGTGTCAGAGGTGGGTGAGTTCATGTGCATACTGCGTAGCAATCAGATGGCCTGGTATCGGGCTCATGTTGTACCCTTTGTGGGACAGGGGCATTAGCCTATCGTTTATTCATGCTGAATGCAGTATCTTTCGCAGATTGAGTGAAAACTCTTGAGGTCAAATGCTGGCCACTGGCGACCTGAGTGCATCTCTCAATAACAACCATTGCCTCAGTTTTGTTTCAAAAGAGATGGTCAAGGCAGGGCTGGAAGATGGGAGAATCAGCGTAGGCAGCCCGCGAGCACTGACTTGTTTGGCTTGCTTGCCAGCGGTTTTGCCGTTGAAGGCCACTAGGGCGAGTTGCGGAAGTTGGTCAATCAACGTGTCCAGATTGTTGTGGCGATGGTCGCGAATTTGGCTGTCCAAGCTACCCTGGCGCATTGCGTCTGCGATGACATCCCATATGGCAATCTGGCTGACTTGAAGGGTTGCCAGCTTGTCCGCGTAGGTAAGTTCATGGAGGGGTATGCTCAATACTTCGCCCATCAATAGCCAGAACTGATTGCGTGGGTGGGCATAATACTGCCCGGCCGCCAACGAGGCTTCACCGGGCAGACTGCCAAGTATTAGCAGTCGTGCGTCGGATGTGATTATGGGCGGGAAGCTAGATTTGCGTTGCACTGAATGAACGCATCAGCCTTTTCGGGACTTGACCATGGAAATCAGTCGTTCAAACAGGCTCACGTCCTGCTCGTTCTTCAGTAGCGCGCCAGCCAACGGCGGGATGATCATTCCGGAATCCTGGCTTTTCAGTATCTCGGCGGGAATATCTTCAGCCATCAATAGTTTTAGCCAATCCAGCAGCTCGGATGTTGAGGGTTTCTTTTTAATGCCTGGCAGCTCACGAATCGCGAAAAACAGTTCCAGGGCCTCTTTAAGTAGATCCTGCTTCAGGTGCGGGTAATGTACCGAGATGATCTGCTGCATGGTGAGCTTGTCTGGGAAGCGGATGTAATGGAAGAAGCAGCGGCGTAAGAAGGCATCCGGTAGTTCTTTCTCATTATTGGATGTGATGATGATGACCGGGCGTGTACGGGCAACAACGGTCTGTCGCGTCTCATAGACAAAGAACTCCATCCGGTCGAGTTCGCGCAGCAGGTCGTTGGGGAATTCAATGTCTGCCTTGTCAATTTCATCTATCAGTAGCACCGACTGTTGGTTTCCTTCAAAGGCTTCCCACAACTTACCTTTGATGATGTAGTTGCCAATGTCTTTGACCCGTTCATCACCTAGTTGAGAGTCGCGCAAACGGGAAACAGCGTCATACTCATACAGGCCTTGTTGTGCCTTGGTGGTGGATTTGATGTGCCATTGAATCAAAGGCAGGCCCAATGCTGCTGCGACTTCTTCTGCCAACATGGTCTTCCCTGTACCTGGTTCACCTTTGATGAGCAATGGCCGCTGAAGGGTAATAGCAGCATTGACAGCCATCATCAGATCGGGCGTTGCAACGTAGGAATCAGTACCGGTAAAACGTGTCATGGCAGATTTTCATCTAAAAAACGAACAAGCGCTTGATTGTAGCGTAGGGTAAAGCAAGTAGAAACCATCAGGGCTACTGAATGTAGCCCAGACAGGATTATTCGTCTGCAAAGGCGGTTTGCAGATCTTCCAATGTCAAATGCCAATGATCGAGCATGTGCGTGAATATCGCCATTTCCACATCACTGAAATCGGCATCTGCCTTGGATAGATCCAATACCATGGCGCATAGCAGCAGCCGTTTTTTTGGCTCGTCGACAGCATCCAGCAATTCATCGATACGTACTCGATCCACAAGGTGGATTGTGCCATCTGGATCTGCAGACTGTTCCAATTCCTCGCAGTACTGATGCAGGACTTCGATGAACTGCTTGCGGGATAGACCTAGTACATCATAAAGCTTGAGTTTTTCGAGCAATTCCAGCTCACGGTCATCCATATTGCCATCGGCAATCATAAGCATGGCAAGGATGCGGGCCATTGCCTCTGGGCTGTTTTGCGGGAAAGGGGTCATGCTGATTCGCCTTTGGATTGGGAAAGTTTGCTTAGGAACGCAGCCGGAATATCAACAGGTCTGCGTGCCGCATAGTCAAAAAATACCACGTTGGTTTTGGCGCGTGCGATTTCTTTGTTGGATCGGGTTTCCGTCAAGCAATAGAAAAAGTCGCATCCATACCGGTTAAAATCATCCAGCGCCAGCTTGATCGCCAGTTCGTCACCATAAAAGGCTTCTGCCCGGTAGACGATTGCTGCATCCGCCAGGATGATGCCGTAGCCTTCTATGTCCAGCTCGGTGTAGCCCATTGAGGCCATGAACTGTACTCGAGCCTCGTGGATCAAACCAAGTAGAGCATCATTGCCTAGATGGCCGCCGTAGTTGATGTCGCCAATACGCAACTTAACGCGGGTCTCAAATTGAAACCGCTCAGGTAGCGTCAGCTTGATTCGGGCCATGGGATTGGTACTGAGTCGAACTAATGCTGGCAGTGTATTAGTTGCGCATGCATTTTTCAACAGTAGGTAGGATAGGTTGATTTACCGCAGACTTATGAGATTCTGACGTTGCAGCGCGTATGCTTAAGCGGGTATGCTGGCCTCGCTTGACCCCAACCTGTGATCAGGCGCCATAATGGTTTGCTAAGCTGTCATAGCGGGGACGTCTGATTCGTCCAGTCATGTCATGTAATGTTTCATCCGGAGGATGGTCATGTACCAACGAATTCTGGTTCCGGTCGATGATAGTGAGACTTCTCATCGTGCATTGGATGAGGCGATCAAATTTGCTAATGATCAGCATGCACAGGTAAGGCTGATCAGTGTGGTGGATCTTGCGCAGTTCAGCTGGGGCGGTACGGAGTTTCTGGATACGTCTGACTTGCAAAGTTCGTTGCGGGAAGCAGGTCATCGAACCCTTGCTGATGCGCAAGATCGGTTGAGGAAACAAGGGATAGAGGCCGAAACGGGGTTGATCGAGACGTGGGGCGGCCGTATTGCGAATTTGATCGTGGAGGATGCTACGCGTTGGCAGGCTCATATTATTGTGATGGGAACACATGGTTGGAGTGGCCTGGATCACTTAATCCTGGGTAGTGTGGCTGAAGGGGTGGTCCGAATTACTCAGATTCCGATATTACTGATTCGCACGCACCATTGAGCCGGTCTTGTAGGGTTCGCATATGGTTGATGCTGGTGCGTGCGAATTGAATTCAATGGTTCTGAAGATTTAAGAAAACATTTAGAAAAGAGTTGATCGGGTGTGAATAAGCAACCTGTTGTGTTATCCATCAGGCAGCATGATCGTAATGTGGCTGGCTTGACATATGTCTATCCTGTTGTATCTCGTCGTGCCGGAGGGGTCTCTATCGGGATCAATCTAAATCCGAATAATGCCTGTAATTGGCGTTGTGTGTACTGTCAGGTGCCGGACTTGCAGCGTGGGGCGGCGCCTGAAATTGATTTAGCTTTGCTGGAGCGTGAGTTGCGGGATTTCGTGGATTACGTTCTGAATGGCGATTTCATGCTGGCTCAGGTACCACCCGAGGCGAGGCGTTTGAATGACATTGCCTTGTCGGGGAATGGTGAGCCAACCAGTGCTGCATGTTTTGAGCAGGTTGTGCAGCTGGTTGGCCGGGTAATGAGTGATTTTGGGCTCATTGGTCAGATCAAGCTGGTGTTGATTACAAATGGCAGCTTGATGAGTCGACTGTCTGTCCAGCGTGGTTTGGAGGCCATGCAGACCCTAGGTGGGGAGGTGTGGTTCAAAATCGACCGTGGTAGCGCAGTTGATATGGCCGCGATCAATCAGATCAATTTGTCACCTGACCGTGTGCGACGTCACTTGAAATTGGCGGCAGAACGGTGCTCGACCTGGGTGCAAACCTGTATGTTCTGCATGGATGGTGAACCGCCAGATGAGAAGATGCTAAGTTCGTACTTGGCGTTGCTCCAGTCTGCTGTTGAAGAAAATGGGGTGCAGCTGAAAGGTGTTTTATTGTACGGACTGGCACGGTCTTCGATGCAGCCTGAAGCGGCACGGTTGTCCCCGTGCCCGGTCGAGTGGATGGCCGTATTGGCTGACCGGATTGAGCGATTGGGATTATCAGTTCGATTGAGTGTGTAATCCACTTTTTGATCTGGGCGATAGCATGCTAATTTACCTTGGCCAAATAAAATAGCCGGCTGGGTGCCGGCTATTCTGCCCAGGCTACATCAGAATCAATTACTCTCTTCTGTTGCAACTGGTTGTTGGCTCTCGCGTGCCTTAACTGCTTTTTTCAGGCTCTTGTAGAGATCCGGATGTGTTTCGCGTAAGTAGTCGATGATGTCGAAATCTTCTTTTCTGACCTTGGTCAGATCCAGTTGCTCGACATGCACCAAACGAAGCAATTCGCGTACCGGCTTCGGCATATTGCGGCCACTCTCGTAACGAGAGCCACCGCTTTGTGTAACGCCGATTTTTGTCCAGAATTCTTGTTGGTTCAGCCCGAGCTTGCGGCGGATCTCGCGCGGGTTGACGATTTTCTCGAAGAGTTTCATGGTAGGCCCAATCCTGTTGATCCAAGTATGAGGAAAACTAGCCACAGCTTCCCAAAAATTGCCAGACCGGATTTTTTATAGGTAACACCCAGCTCACGCCGACTGGGCAGGTATTCCGATCTGCCATATACCTGCCTGAATGTCCCTTTATTGCCATATGATAATATGGCATGCCAGTTGATTCAAGCATTTCTATGCAGATTCCATAATCTGATGTCGTCGCTATGACCAACTTGGTAATATTCTAATTAAAGCTAGGGAAAGCAGCAATTTTAATATGAAAAATTAATTGCCAAGTACTTGTCTGGCTGCAGAGAATTATGCGCCTTGGCTATTCGCACTGTCGAGCTTGCTTTGAAAGCAAGTACTTGCGCCATGTCAGTGCACATTAATTCGGATGAATCAACGTCAATGACTATCCGTGACTGAGCGTGTCAGGGTATAAGCAACAAGAGAAGGGTGGCGAGCCTGACCCCCGGCACTTGCAATAAATGGCTGTGGCTGCTTCCTTCCGGACCTGACCAAGTTCACCATCTTGCAATGCGGGGAGGCCCGCCATTGAAAGCTCGCCGCGCTTGATGCATTGCGCAACGAGGGCCGGATTATGCCAGAGGTAGCGCATCCGGACAATAACAATCGTGAGAATTGCAGCTTGTTTCCAAAAAAGTGCGGGGTGGTGTTGATGGGGGATGCCTAACTTGCTGATTTTGCATGCGGTCAGATTGCATTGAGTGGTATCTTCAAGTAGTGCGTTCCATTTGATTCTGCGGGTGGGAGCTCGCCGGCTCGAATGTTGACCTGGATGGCGGGGAGAAGAAGTGCAGGGGCATCCAGTGTTCGGTCACGTGCTTCGCGCATAGCGATAAACTGTGCTTCGGTGATTTGACTGTTGACGTGAATATTGCTCTTGCGTTGTTCTGCCACGGAGGTTTGCCACTTTGGTGATCGGCCTGCTGGTGGGTAGTCGTGACACATGAATAGGCGAGTATCTTCTGGTAAGGCGAGCAGACGGTGAATCGAGTGATAAAGTGTCTTGGCGTTTCCGCCGGGGAAGTCGCAGCGAGCGGTGCCAATATCGGGCATGAATAGCGTGTCGCCAACGAATAGGGCGTCGCCAATGTGATAGGCTAGATCGGCTGGGGTGTGTCCAGGGACAAATCTTACAGCTGCTTGTAATATTCCGATGGAGAACCGCTCTGCATCGTTGAATAGGTAATCGAATTGGCTCCCATCGCAGGGCAGGGTGGTTTGTAGATTGAATAGGCGGCTGAAAATCGACTGAACTTCGACGATGTGTTTGCTAATGCCTGTTTTGCCGCCAAGTTTACTCTTCAGGTAATGACTGGCGGAGAGGTGATCTGCATGTGCGTGCGTTTCCAGTAACCAGTCTACAGTCAATTGCTGTTCGTGGATGAAGGCAATGATTTTGTCAGCGTTGGTTGTGTGGATCCTTCCGGTGCGGGCATCGAAATCAAGCACTGGATCGATAATGGCTGCATGTCCGTTGGTGTGGTCGAAAACAACATAACTGATTGTCCAGGTGGTTGGGTCGAAGAATGCCTCAATAGCCGGATTGGCGGTCATGGATGCCTCGGTAAGTGTTGATGGTGACTAGTTTAGCGGGATTGTGCAGGATTAGGTCGGTTGATGTTTCAGCTAACTAAATGCGGATGAATGCAAAGAAAAAGGCGGATCGTTGGATCCGCCTTTGCTTTGTCGGCTTACCTGTTGATCAAGGTAGTAGGTGCTTCACGCCGTCGCGTTCTTCTAGGAGTTCGTTCAGTGTGAAATCCATGCGCTCGCGGGAGAACGCGTCGACTTCCAAGCCCTCAACACGCGTGTACTCGCCGTTTTCACATGTTACGGGTACGCCATACATGATGCCTTCGGGAATGTCATAGGAGCCGTCAGACGGAATGCCCATGGTGACCCACTTGCCATTGGTGCCCAGTACCCAGTCACGGATGTGGTCAATGGCGGCGTTGGCTGCTGATGCGGCGGATGATAGGCCGCGTGCTTCAATGATGGCGGCACCACGTTTGCCCACTTTGGGGATAAAGGTGTCTTTGTTCCAGACTTCGTCGTTGATCTTGGTCTTCAGCGACTCGCCGTTGACAGCAGCAAAGCGGTAGTCGGGATACATGGTCGGGCTGTGGTTGCCCCAAACGACTAGCCTCTCAATGTCAGCAACGGGCACGTTGGCCTTGGCTGCCAGTTGCGACAGCGCGCGGTTATGGTCCAGGCGCAGCATGGCGGTGAAGTTCTTGGCTGGCAGATCCGGTGCGCTCTTCATGGCAATGTAAGCGTTGGTGTTGGCGGGGTTGCCGACAACCAGAACCTTGACATTACGATCTGCAACGTCGTTCAGTGCCTTGCCCTGTTCCGTGAAGATTTTGGCATTTTCTTGTAGCAGATCCTTGCGTTCCATGCCGGGACCGCGCGGGCGGGCGCCAACCAATAGCGCGATTTCAACGTCCTTGAAGCCTTCGCGAGGGTTGTCGAAGGCCTCCATGCCGGCCAGTAGTGGGAATGCACAATCTTCGAGCTCCATCATCACACCTTTCAGTGCTTGTTGGGCTTTCTCGACCGGAACTTCGACTAGTTGCAGAATGACGGGTTGATCTTTGCCCAGCATTTCGCCGCTGGCAATGCGGAACAGCAGGCTGTAGCCGATCTGGCCGGCGGCGCCGGTGACGGCAACACGGATAGGACGCTTCATGTTTACTCCTGAGATAACAAGATGGCAACGTGGGGTTGGGAGTTGTCCTGCGCGGTAAGGGGCTCGGCATGGGCTACTTCGATGCATAGCATGGAAATCGCCTGATAGCCAGCAAACTTCAATACCGAAGCGGAGATTTGCTTCGCGGGGCGCCTTGGCCCTGCTGTGCGGAATCTATCAAAGTCTAACATAAAGGAAAACCCGCACACACTCAAAATGTTGCACTGCGGGTGTGGTTTATCTTGTATCTTATATAAGACTTGTATAGACGGTAAATATGGCTAATGGTAAAAAGCATACAGTATGAAATCAAACATGCCGCGCAAATTGCCACTTTATCAGCAGATCAAAGGTTTACTGATAGAGGCATTGGAGTCAGGTGAGTGGTTACATGATGACATGCTGCCAAGCGAGTTTGAGTTGGCAGATCGCTTCGGTGTCAGTCAGGGAACTGTCCGAAAAGCACTGAACGAGCTAGTGGCAGAGCGCGTGTTGTACCGGCGCCAAGGGAAGGGGACATTTGTTTCTGTCTATCAGGATGAATGGGAGCGGACCGGATTCGTGTTGCCTGGGTTTGGCGGCAAGGTGCTGGTTGAACAAGTCTCGGCTGAATTGCTGACTTGCATGCGCGCGAATGCGAGTGAAGAGGTGGCAATGGCGTTGGGGCTTCGTCGGGGTGCGCCGGTCATATTTGTCAAAAGGTTGCTGCGCTTGGGTGGTCAGGTGATGGCTATGGATGATGTGGTGTTGCCTGCCGAGCTGTTTGACGGTTTGGATAGCCGCAAGATTCGGCAGGCCGGCGGTGCTTTGTATGAGCTTTATCATCGTGTATTTGGCGTCCGGGTAGTGGGCACGGCAGAGCAGGTTCGTGCTGAATCGGCAACTGCAGATGAGGCGCGGTTGATGGGGGTGGAGCGTGGTTCACCGTTGTTATGTGTTACCCGTGTGGCGTACGCGGCCGAACGCCGCCCCGTTGAGTGGCGCAGGAGTTGGATGAGTACGAATAAATATGCTTATGGAAGCGGGAGTTAGCAATCTCTATTGATGCGGTGCATCAAATATTGCCGTCTGCCGGGTGAATGGGGATGGCGTTTTTTGCTAAACTTGCATAGTTTGGCCTTAATGCAGGTTGCTTTTGTTGGTTGTTTTTGCTTCAAAGGCGAATGACATTGGGGCAGGCAACGGTGCAGTGTCGCTCCGGCACCGCCGTTACTTAAGAGGGAAGCTCGGTTCGCATCTTGCGTGCCGTTGAAAAGGGAATCAACGATGCAAAAACAAAGACCCAAGCACCTCGATCTACCGAAGATCAGGCTGCCAATCCCGGGGATCGTGTCGATTTTGCACCGCATCAGTGGTGCAGCCATGTTCCTTGCCATTCCATTTGTCATCTGCCTGTTTCAGGGTTCGCTAAGTTCGGCGGATCAGTTTGAAGCTTACAAAGCTGCAGTGGCTCACCCATTGATCAAAATCATGTTGATCGGTCTGTTGTGGGCTTTCATTCATCATGCCTGTGCTGGCGTACGTTTCCTGTTGCTGGATATGCACAAGGGAACGGAGCTGCACACCGCACGTAATACAGCCAAGACGGTGATTGGCATCAGCTTGGTGCTGACCGTGGTTGTGGGGGGCTTACTATGGTAAATCGTGTGGTGGTGGGGGCACATTACGGCCTGAAGGATTGGCTGGCACAACGCATTACTGCGGTATTGATGCTGGCGTATGTGGCGCTTTTGATCGTACTGCTGTTCTGTGCAAATGGTCAGGGCTATGACGGCTGGAAGGCCTTGTTCCAGCAGACTTGGGTACGCCTGTTTAGCACGGTCACCATGTTGGCATTGCTTTACCATGCCTGGGTGGGTGTCCGCGATATCTGGATGGACTATGTCAAGCCTGTCAGTGTTCGTCTGACACTGCATGTGCTGACCATCCTGTGGCTGGTGGGCTGTTTTGTGTATTCCGTTAAAGTATTGTGGGGTGTGTAATGGCCGTCGCTATTCGTCAATTTGATGCAGTCATCGTTGGCGGTGGTGGTGCTGGCCTGCGCGCCGCGCTGCAACTGTCTGAGGCCGGTCTGAAGACCGTTGTCTTGTCCAAGGTATTCCCTACTCGCTCCCATACCGTTGCTGCACAAGGTGGTATCTCTGCCGCTTTGGGTAACGTGCAGGAGGATAAATGGGAATGGCACATGTACGACACCGTGAAAGGATCGGACTGGCTGGGTGACCAAGATGCCATCGAATTCATGACCCGTAATGCGATTGACGCGGTCATTGAGCTGGAACACTTCGGCATGCCGTTTGATCGTGTTGATTCCGGCCGAATTTATCAGCGCCCGTTCGGTGGTCATACCGCCAATTTTGGCAAGACCCCAGTTCAACGCGCCTGTGCTGCTGCTGACCGGACTGGTCATGCCATGTTGCATACCCTGTATCAACGTAACGTTCGTGCCAAGACACAGTTCTTTGTCGAGTGGATGGCATTGGATCTGATCCGCGACAGCGAAGGTGACGTGGTGGGGGTGACTGCGCTGGAAATGGAAACCGGCGAAATCATGATCCTGCATGCCAAGGCTGTGTTGTTTGCAACGGGTGGTGCGGGGCGAATCTTCGCGGCATCGACCAACGCATTCATCAACACTGGTGATGGCTTGGGTATGGTTGCCCGTGCAGGCATCCCACTGGAAGACATGGAATTCTGGCAATTCCACCCAACCGGTGTGGCAGGTGCAGGTGTATTGATCACTGAAGGTGTGCGCGGTGAAGGCGGTATTCTGTTGAATGCCAATGGTGAACGTTTCATGGAACGTTATGCGCCAAACCTGAAAGACTTGGCACCACGTGACTTCGTTTCCCGCTGTATGGCACTGGAAGTGCTGGAAGGCCGTGGCGCCGGTAAGGAAAAAGACCACGTACTGCTGAAACTGGATCACCTGGGCCCGGACATCATCAAGCAGCGTCTGCCTTCGATCCGTGAAATCGCGATCAAATTCGCTGGCGTCGATCCGATCAAAGAACCGATCCCCGTTATCCCGACTTGTCACTACCAGATGGGTGGTATCCCAACCAATTATCTGGGTGAAGTGATTGTGCCAAAGGGTGAAAATCCGGAAGCGCGAGTTAATGGTTTCTATGCGGCAGGCGAGTGTGCATGTGCTTCAGTGCATGGTGCCAACCGCCTGGGTACCAATTCGTTGCTCGATCTGGTCGTATTTGGCAAATCAGCAGGCAATAGCATGGTCGACTTTATCCGTAAGGAGCGTTCAAGCCATAAGCCGTTGCCGGTAAACGCAGCGGACTTCAGTTTGTCGCGCGTAGCCCGTATTGATTCGCAGGTCGGTGGTGAAGAAGTCTCCTTCGTGCGTACTGAAATGCAAAAAGTAGTTCAGGCTCGCGCAGGCGTATTCCGTACCGACAAGAACTTGGGTCTTGGTGTGACAGAGATCAAGCAAGTGGCTGAACGTGCCAAGCGTACGCAGATCCAGGACAAGAGCAAAGTCTTCAACATGGCGCGTGTTGAAGCGCTGGAACTTGAGAATCTGATCGAGGTCGCAGTGGCTACCCTAGTATCGGCTGAAGCACGTAAGGAGTCCCGTGGTGCGCACGCACATGACGATTACCCTGAACGTGACGATGCCAACTGGACGAAGCACACGCTGTACTACGCTGCGGATCGTAGCCTGACGTACAAGCCGGTGCACACGCAGCCATTGACAGTCGAGCACATTCCGCCGATCAAGCGGACGTTCTAATCGGTTCGGAAGGATAGCAAGATGAAAGTCAAATTCAGCATTTACCGTTACAATCCAGATGTCGATGCCAAGCCATATATGCAGGACTATGACATTGATCTGGAGCCTTCCGACAAGAAGTTGCTCGATGCGTTAATGCGCCTGAGAAATGTCGATGATACGCTAAGTTTCCGCCGTTCATGCCGCGAAGGTGTGTGTGGTTCTGATGCAATGAACATCAACGGCAAGAATGGCCTGGCTTGTATTACCGATGTGGCTACATTGAAGCAACCGATTGAGTTGCGTCCGTTGCCGGGTATGCCGGTCATCCGCGACCTGATCGTGGACATGACCCAATTCTTTAATCAATACAATTCGATCAAACCTTACGTACAAAACGACGAACCGGCTCCGCAGCGCGAACGCCTCCAGTCGCCAGAAGAACGTAAGGAGCTGGATGGCCTGTACGAGTGTATCTTGTGCGCGTGCTGTTCGACCTCATGCCCGTCGTTCTGGTGGAATCCGGACAAGTTTGTTGGCCCGGCTGGCCTGCTTGCGGCGTATCGCTTCATTGCCGATACACGTGATCGAGCAACCGCGGAGCGTCTCGACAACCTGGAAGATCCATATCGCCTGTTCCGCTGTCATACCATCATGAACTGCGTGGATGTTTGCCCGAAAGAGCTGAATCCGACACGCGCGATCGGCAAGATCAAGGAATTGATGGTGAAGCGTGCAGTGTAAACGGGCCGATCAATGAGCGATATGGATCGTATCCGTTGGCGTTCACGGCGGGGATTGCTGGAGCTGGATCTGATGCTGGAGAAGTTTATGGCTCGGTGGCTGGACAGGCTATCCCCAGAGGAATTGGAGTCCTACAAGGATCTCCTGTTTCTACCGGATAACGATTTGCTGGATATGGCAAATGGTATCACCGACCACCCGGATGAGCGCTTGCAGGCAATTCTCCAAAAAATCAGAGATTGCTGAAATTGAACAACAGGTGCTGACATCAGACCGGCACTATAACTAACAATACACTCGATTCACCGGGCGCTTGCGACCCGGTTGACAGGACACTCTCTTAGGAGCTCCAGATGGAAAACCGCAAAATCACGCTGACCTACAACGACGGAAAAGACACGCAAGAGTTTCCGGTGCTGCCAGGCACATTGGGTCCGGACGTTGTTGATATCCGTGCTTTCTCCAAAACCGGCATGTTCACGTTTGACCCCGGCTTTTTGGCGACCGCTGCATGTGAATCCCAGATCACCTTCATTGATGGTGATCTTGGGCAGCTTTACTACCGCGGTTACCCAATTGAGCAATTGGCAGAGCACAGTGATTACCTCGAAAGCTGCTACCTACTGCTGAATGGCGAATTGCCTACCGCCAAGCAGAAGGAAGACTTCGATTACATGGTGCTGCGTCATACCATGTTGCACGACCAGATTCACAATTTCTTCCGTGGTTTCCGTCGCGACGCACACCCGATGGCGGTGATGGTAGGGGTAGTGGGGGCGTTGTCCGCGTTCTACCATGATTCGCTGGACATCAACGATCCGCACCACCGCGAAGTATCGGCTTTCCGACTGATCGCCAAGGTGCCGACCATTGCTGCACAAGCTTACCGCTACAGCAAAGGCTTGCCGTTCTCTTATCCGAAAGCGGGCCTGAGCTATGCGGAAAACTTCCTGCACATGATGTTCTCCACGCCGGTGTCTGAGTACAAGGTAAATCCGGTGCTGGCCAAGGCGTTGGATCGTATCTTCATCCTGCATGCCGATCACGAACAGAATGCGTCTACATCGACGGTACGTCTGGCAGGTTCGTCAGGTGCCAACCCGTTTGCATGTATTGCTGCTGGTATCGCTTGCCTGTGGGGTCCGTCGCATGGTGGTGCGAACGAAGCGGTTCTGAAAATGCTGGACGAAATCGGCTCGGTCGAAAACGTGCCTGCATTCATGGAAGGCGTGAAGAACAAGACCCACAAGCTGATGGGCTTTGGTCACCGCGTTTACAAGAACATGGACCCACGCGCCAAGATCATGAAGCAGACTTGTGACGAAGTGCTGGCCGAATTGGGTCTGCACAACGATCCGAAGTTCAAGCTGGCGATGGAATTGGAAAAGATTGCGTTGGAAGATCCATACTTCATCGAACGCAAGCTGTACCCGAACGTCGATTTCTACTCCGGTATCGTGCTGTCCGCAATCGGTATTCCGGTTGCCATGTTCACGCCGATCTTCGCATTGGCGCGTACTGTTGGTTGGATTGCACACTGGAGCGAGATGATTTCCGATCCGGGCATGAAGATTGGTCGTCCGCGCCAGTTGTACACCGGCGCACAGCGCCGCGATTACGTGCAGCTCGACGCACGTAAGTAATACCTGTTTTGGGGCCGGTCAATGCCGGCCCCGACAGCACATGCGTAGTCACGAGATGGCACCTTGCTTCCGTCAAGGCGGAAGTGTCTTGTTATGCCTGATTGGGGCAGGGTGGCTCTCGTCCTCTGACTGTAATGATAACGGAGGGCACATGTAGCTGTTTGTTGAAATAACCACTGATAAGCCTTTAAGGGGGCAACCGCCATGATGAAAACCATGATGAGCAATTCCTACCTGTTTGGGGGGAATGCACCATTTGTTGAAGAGTTGTATGAGTTATATCTGGCAGACCCCGGGGCGGTGACACCGGAATGGCGTGATTATTTCGACAAACTGCAACAGTTGCCGGGCGCGACCGATCGCGATATCCCGCACCTGCCGATCCAGCAGTCTTTCGTACAGCTAACCAAGACCCCGCGTTATGCATCGCAGCAAAGCGTTGCGACCCAGCAGGAAATCACCCAAAAGCAAGTCAAGGTACTGCGTTTGATCAGTGCTTACCGCATTCTCGGTAACCGTCACGCTTTCTTGGATCCACTGAAGCGCTCCGACACCGCGACTATCCCTGAGCTGGACCCGGCGACACATGATCTTACTGCTGAAGACATGGCGGTCACATTCAATACTGGCTCACTGCATGGTATTGCCAAGCAAGCGCCATTGTCCGAAATCGTGAATGCATTGAAGCAGACCTACTGTGGCAGCATTGGTCTGGAATACATGCACATCATCGACTCCGAACAGAAGTACTGGATTCAGGAGCGTTTCGAAGGTGCGCGTTCCCGTCCGGAATTCGCGCCCAGTAAGAAAAAGCGCATTCTGAACAAGATTACTGCCGCAGAAACCCTGGAAAAATACCTGCATACCCGTTATGTCGGTCAGAAGCGCTTCTCGCTGGAAGGTGGCGAAAGCATGATTGCAGGTATGGATGAGCTGATCCAGCGCGCAGGTGAGAAGGGCGTGCAGGAAATGGTTGTCGGCATGGCGCACCGTGGTCGCTTGAACGTCCTCGTAAACACGCTGGGCAAGCTGCCGCGTGATCTGTTCTCCGAATTCGAAGGTAAATACAACGACGAACTGGCGTCGGGTGACGTGAAGTACCACATGGGCTTCTCCAGCGATATCCCAACACCAGGTGGTCCAATCCACGTATCGTTGGCATTCAATCCATCACATCTGGAAATCGTCAACCCAGTGGTGGAAGGTTCGGTGCGTGCACGTCAACAACGTCGTAGCGACCGTACTGGCGATCAGGTAATGCCAGTATTGCTGCATGGCGATGCTGCTTTTGCAGGTCAAGGCGTGGTGATGGAAACACTGGCATTGTCCCAGACCCGTGGTTACGGTACTGGCGGTACAGTCCATTTCGTCATCAACAACCAGATCGGCTTCACGACTTCCGATCCGCGCGACAGCCGTTCCACTTTGTACTGTACGGACATCGCGAAGATGGTCGATGCACCGATCTTCCATGTAAATGGCGATGATCCGGAAGCAGTGGTATTCGTGGTTCAGGCGGCATTGGATTTCCGTCAGCAGTTCCACAAAGATGTCGTGATCGACATGGTGTGCTTCCGTAAGTTGGGCCATAACGAAGCGGATGATCCGTTCGTGACCCAGCCGATGATGTACAAGAAGATCCAAAAGCACCCGGGTACCCGAAAGCTATATGCAGACAAGCTGTTGGCTGAAGGTGTGATCAAGGGTGATGAGCCGGATGGCATGATCAAGGCTTATCGTGATGCCTTGGATCGTGGTGAGCATGTTGAGCAAACCACGCTGTCTGACTACCAGCGTAGCTTTGCGATTGATTTCAGCGCGTTCAAGGGTACGCACTGGGCACATCCAGTGGACACCACTGTGCCGCAAGGTGATTTGAAGCGCTTGTCCGAAAAAGTGACCTCGATTCCGGAAGACTTCAAGCTGCATCCTGGTGTCGAAAAGAATGTGATCGAAGCGCGCCGCAAAATGGGTCGTGGCGAGGCCCCGCTGGACTTCGGTATGGCAGAAACCCTGGCTTACGCTTCGTTGCTGGAGAGTGGCTATAGCGTACGCTTGTCCGGTCAGGACTGCGGTCGCGGCACCTTTACCCATCGTCATGCCGTGTTGCACGATCAAAACCGTGAGCGTTGGGATCAGGGCGTATATGTTCCGCTGCGCAACCTGTCTGAAAAGCAAGCCAACTTCCTGGTGATCGACTCGATCCTGTCCGAAGAAGCGGTATTGGGCTTCGAATACGGTTACGCATCAGCTGAGCCGAATGAATTGGTGATCTGGGAAGCACAATTCGGTGACTTCGCCAACGGCGCACAAGTAGTAATCGACCAATTCATCAGCTCAGGCGAAACCAAGTGGGGCCGTTATTGTGGCCTGGTGATGAGCCTGCCGCACGGTTACGATGGCCAAGGTCCTGAGCACTCGTCCTGCCGCGTTGAGCGTTATCTGCAACTGTGTGCCGAGCACAACATGCAAGTGGTGATGCCAACGACCGCGGCTCAGTGGTTCCACGTGCTGCGTCGCCAGATGCTGCGCCCCTATCGGAAACCCCTGATTGTGCCGCTGTCCAAGCGCCTGTTAAAAGCCAAGGAAGCAATGTCGGATCTATCCGAGCTGTATGCCAGTGCTTTCAAGCCTGTTATCGGTGAAGTGGATTCGGCAATCGATGCGAAGAAGGTCAAGCGTGTTGTGGTGTGCTCGGGTCAGGTTTACTACGATCTGGTCAATGCCCGTAAGGAGCGCAAGGTCAGCGACGTGGCGATTGTTCGTCTGGAACAGCTGTATCCATTTCCGACCGATAACTTTGCAGAAGAACTGGCCAAGTTCTCCGCGGCCAAGGAAATCGTATGGGTTCAGGAAGAGCCGCGTAACCAAGGTGCATGGTTGTCGATCCGCCATCGTCTGGAAGCTGCATTGAGCCCGAAACAGACTCTGTCGTTCGCTGGTCGTCCTTCCAGTGCATCGCCTGCTGTGGGTTACATGAGCAAGCACGTTGCACAGTTGAAGGCCTTCCTTGAAGAAGCGATTGTGATCAAGAAGTAATCCACCAAATGGTTGAGGCGGGCAATCCTGGATTGCCCGTTGCAAGAAACAAAAATCGGAGAAAACGATGCTGATTGAAGTGAAAGTTCCGCAATTGCCGGAATCCGTTGCAGAAGCCGTACTGGTTGCCTGGCATAAGAAGGAAGGCGAATACGTTGAGCGTGACGAAAACCTGATCGACTTGGAAACCGACAAGGTTGTGTTGGAGTTGCCGGCACCGCAAGCGGGTGTGTTGGTCAAGATCGTTAAGCAAGGCGGCGAAACCGCAGTCAGCAATGAAATCATTGCGCAGATCGATACCGAAGCCAAGGCTGGTGCCGTTGCACCTGCAACTGATATGGCCAAGGTAGCAGAAGCCGCCAAGGAGGCAGGTATTCCTGCATCCGCAGTGGGTTTTGGCACGGCAGTGATGCCCGCAGCGCGTAAGCTGGCTGACGAAAACAATGTTGACACCAGCAAAGTGGAAGGTACTGGCCGCGGCGGCCGTGTGACCAAGGAAGATGTCAGCAACGCCATGAGCGCACCCAAAGCCGCGTCGGCTCCTGCGCCTGCAGCCAAGCCGGCGCAACTGGCTGCTGCGCCGGCAGTTGCTGTTGCCTTGGGTGAGCGCCCAGAGCAGCGCGTACCGATGTCCCGCCTGCGTGCTCGTGTTGCAGAGCGTCTGGTGCAATCGCAACAAACCAACGCCATCCTGACCACGTTCAATGAAGTGAACATGGCGCCGGTAATGGAGCTGCGTGGCAGGTACAAAGATCGTTTCGAAAAAGAACACGGTATCAAGCTTGGCTTCATGGGTTTCTTCGTCAAGGCAGCTGTCCATGCACTGAAGAAATACCCGATCGTCAATGCATCGGTTGATGGTAACGACATCGTTTACCACGGCTACTTTGACATCGGCGTGGCTGTTGGTAGTCCACGTGGTCTGGTCGTGCCGATCATCCGTAATGCAGACCAGCTGAGCTTGGCCGAAATCGAAAAGCAGATCGCTGATTTTGGTAAGCGTGCGCAAGAAGGCAAGTTGGGGATTGAAGAACTGACGGGTGGTACCTATACCATCTCCAATGGCGGTACCTTCGGTTCGATGATGTCCACCCCGATCATCAATCCACCGCAATCAGCCATCCTGGGCATGCACGCCACCAAGGAGCGTGCTGTGGTTGAAAATGGTCAGGTTGTAGTTCGCCCGATGATGTATTTGGCACAGTCCTATGACCACCGTATCATCGACGGCCGCGAAGCGGTGTTGAGCCTGGTGGCGATCAAGGAAGCTATCGAAGATCCGGCTCGTCTGTTGCTGGACCTGTAATAGCGGTGCCTTTCCGGCCGGCGTGTGTGCCCTTGGGTGCCTGCGTCGGCCAGTCCATTGGTACGGCATAGACAGTATTTGGTTGTGGCCAAATGCAAGTTCGACAAATTAGGAATGATCCATGTCCAAATCGTTTGACGTCGTGGTAATCGGCGCCGGCCCTGGCGGTTATGTAGCAGCCATTCGTGCTGCACAGTTGGGTTTCTCGGTTGCGTGCATTGACGAAAACAAGAGCGCTGACGGCAAGCCTGCGCTGGGTGGCACTTGCCTGAACGTAGGTTGTATCCCTTCCAAGGCGCTGCTGGAGTCCTCCGAGCAGTTCCATAAAATCCAGCACGAAGCGGAAGTGCACGGTATCAGCGTGACCGGCGCCAAAGTTGATGTGGCGAAAATGCTGGAGCGCAAGCAAAAGATCGTTAACCAGTTCACCGGTGGTATCGGCCTGCTGTTCAAAAAGAACAAGGTCACCAGCCTGCACGGTCATGGCAAGATCCTGAAGCGTGAAAATGAGAAGTGGCTGGTAGAGGTATCTGGCGACGCAGCGGAAGTGGTGGAAGCCAAGCATGTGATCATCGCTACGGGTTCCAAGCCGCGCTACATTCCAGGTATCGACGTGGACAATGTCGATGTGCTGGATAACGTAGGTGCGCTGTCATTGCCTGTGGTACCGAAACGCCTGGGTGTGATCGGTGCAGGTGTGATCGGTCTGGAAATGGGTAGCGTATGGAAGCGCCTGGGGGCGGACGTGACCGTACTGGAAGCGATGCCATCCTTCCTGGCGGCTGCAGACGACGAAGTGTCCAAGCTGGCCTTGCGCCTGTTCACCAAAGAACAGGGCCTGGTGATTCAGACTGGTGTGAAGATCGCCGAGACCAAGAAGGTCAAGAAGGTCATCCAGATCAAGTACACCGACAGCGCAGGTGCAGAGCAGCTGCTGGAAGTGGACAAGTTGATCGTTGCTGTTGGCCGTGTACCCAATACCGACAGTATCGCTGTGCCGGAAGTGGGTCTGCGTATCGATCAGCGTGGTTTCGTGGAAGTGGACGATCATTGCCATACTGGCCTGCCCAATGTCTGGGCGATTGGCGATGTGGTACGTGGCCCGATGCTGGCGCACAAAGCGTCGGAAGAAGGCGTGGCCGTGGCTGAGCGCATCGCCGGTCAGAAGCCGCATCTGGACTTCAACTGCATTCCCTGGGTGATCTACACCGCGCCGGAAATCGCTTGGGTTGGTAAGACCGAGCAGCAGTTGAAAGCCGAAGGCGTCGAATACAAGAAGGGCAGTTTCCCGTTTGCAGCAAACGGCCGTGCGCATAGCCTCAACGCGGCGCAAGGTTTCGTCAAGATGTTGGCTGATGCCAAGACTGACCGCATTCTTGGCGTGCATATCGTTGGCCCGATGGCCGGCGAGTTGATTTCCGAAGCGGTTGTTGCGATGGAATTCCACGCCTGCAGCGAAGACATTGCCCGCATCGTCCATGCTCACCCGAGCCTGGCGGAGGTCATTCACGAAGCGGCGTTGGGTTGCGACAAGCGCGCCATCCATAACTAAACAAGGTGTGAGGGGATTGGCATTGTTGTTGTCCGATTGTAAAGCGATCGGTTGAGAGCAAGCCTAAAGCTCCTCACCCATACCCTCACTCCTTCCAAGAAAAGGATTAAGCAATGAACCTGCACGAGTATCAAGCAAAGGAACTGCTGGCCAAGTATGGCTTGCCGGTTCAACAGGGCATTCTGGCCAACACGCCGGAAGAGGCTGCCAATGCCTTCCGTGGTCTGGCTGGCAAGTTTGCCGTGATCAAGGCACAAGTACATGCTGGCGGCCGTGGCAAGGCTGGCGGTGTGAAGGTGGTCAAGTCTGCGGACGAAGCTGCCGAAGTGGCCAAGAACCTGCTGGGCACCCGTCTGGTGACCTATCAGACCGACGCAAACGGTCAGCCGGTTCACAGCGTGCTGGTTTGTGAGGACATGTATCCAGTTCAGCGTGAGCTGTATCTGGGTGCAGTGGTAGATCGTTCCACCCGTCGAGTGACCTTCATGGCTTCCACTGAAGGCGGCGTGGAAATCGAAGAAGTGGCACACAATACACCGGAAAAAATCCTGAAGGTCACGGTTGATCCGCTGGTTGGCTTGTTGCCGTTCCAGGCGCGTGAAGTTGGTTTCCAACTGGGCCTGAACGATGACCAGATCAAGCAGTTCACTAAGCTGATGATGGGTGCTTACAAGGCATTCGTCGAAAACGACTTTGCCCTGTTCGAAATCAACCCGCTGGCAGTGCGTGGCGATGGTAGCTTGTGCTGCGTGGATGCCAAGATCGGTATCGACTCCAACGCTATGTTCCGTCAACCGACTTTGGCTGCTGCACGCGACAAGTCGCAAGAAAACGAGCGTGAGCTGAAGGCTTCCGAATTCGACCTGAACTACGTTGCGCTGGAAGGCAATATTGGTTGTATGGTGAACGGTGCTGGCTTGGCGATGGCAACCATGGACATCATCAAGCTGTACGGTGGCCAGCCTGCCAACTTCCTGGACGTTGGTGGTGGTGCGACCAAAGAGCGCGTGATCGAAGCGTTCAAGCTGATTCTGGCTGATCCGTCCGTTCAAGGCGTGCTGATCAACATCTTCGGCGGTATCGTTCGTTGCGACATGATTGCTGAAGCGATCATTGCTGCAGTGAAGGAAGTCAACGTGACTGTGCCGGTCGTGGTTCGTCTGGAGGGCAACAATGCTGAGCTGGGCGCGAAGATCCTGTCCGACTCCGGTCTGACGCTGATCCCGGCGCAAGGTCTGGCAGACGCTGCGCAGAAGATCGTTGCCGCTGTTAAAGCAGCTTAATCCACCAGCACACTAGGAGTTCGAAATGAGCGTATTAGTCAATAAAGATACGAAAGTGCTGGTGCAAGGCTTCACCGGCAAAAACGGCACGTTCCACTCAGAACAGGCGCTGGCTTACGGCACCAAGGTTGTTGGTGGCGTGACGCCGGGCAAGGGTGGTACGACCCACCTGAACCTGCCTGTGTTCAACACCATGAAGGAAGCGGTCAATGCAACTCAGGCTGATGCTTCCGTAATCTACGTACCGGCACCGTTCGTATTGGATTCGATCATCGAAGCGGTTGATGCAGGTGTGAAACTGATCGTGACCATCACCGAAGGCGTACCGACCCTGGACATGCTGAAGGTGAAGCGTTACGTTGAGGCCAGCGGTTCCCGTCTGATCGGCCCGAACTGCCCTGGTATCATCACCCCGGGTGAGTGCAAGATCGGCATTATGCCTGGCCACATCCACAAGCCGGGCCGTATCGGTATCGTATCCCGTTCCGGTACCCTGACTTATGAAGCGGTTGCGCAAACGACCGCTGCTGGTCTGGGTCAGTCGACATGTATCGGTATCGGTGGTGATCCGATTCCTGGTACCAGCCATATCGATGCACTGAAGTTGTTCCAGGAAGATCCGCAGACCGAAGCGATCATCATGATTGGTGAAATCGGCGGTACCGCCGAAGAAGAAGCTGCTGAGTACGCCAAGGCGCACGTGACCAAGCCAATCGTTGGTTACATCGCAGGTGTGACCGCGCCGAAGGGCAAGCGCATGGGTCACGCTGGTGCGATCATCTCTGGTGGTAAGGGTACAGCAGAAGAGAAGTTTGCTGCCTTCGAAAAGGCTGGCATCGCTTACACCCGCAGCCCTGCAGAGTTGGGCTCGACCATGGTCAAGCTGCTGCAAGAAAAAGGTATGTTGTAAGCCTCAAGCAGGTTGACCGGTTATCTGGTCAATGCGACAAGCGCCACCTTCGGGTGGCGTTTTGTTTTAGTGGTGGAGTGTAGAGATTGAAATGGCGTTGGATGGATTAATGGTTGCCAGCAAGATCCTTCCGGTATTGTTGGGCGAACTTGCCGTGCTTGCCTGCTGCCTTTGTTTGCACACTTAACCAGAACCGGCTTTGTTCGTGATTCGAGTCAGTCAGTGCAGGGTATTGCTAAAAGGGTGATGCCAGCTTACTTGGCTTGGCTCGCATGCTTGACCAAGGTTGCTTTACCGGGCTTGGTAACTGCAAATAGTGATATTGGGGAAGTGCGTGCAAGGCAGGGTAAAGTCAACAGAACAAAACAAAAAAGCCATTACATCTTGTAATGACTTTTTATATATTCTGGTGCCCAGGAGAGGACTCGAACCTCCACGGAGTTACCCGCTAGTACCTGAAACTAGTGCGTCTACCAATTCCGCCACCTGGGCATTTCAGGATTTCAATTATACAGCCGACTTGTCTCACCAAATACTATATTTTATTTGGTGCCCAGGAGAGGACTCGAACCTCCACGGAGTTACCCGCTAGTACCTGAAACTAGTGCGTCTACCAATTCCGCCACCTGGGCCTGTATAATCTCTCTTGCGCAGTGCTTTTTTGCTGCTAGTGCTGCTGAAGAGACTGCGCATTATATAGAGGACTTTCGATTTGTCAAACAAAAAAAGCAAGAAAACAGAAAAAATTTCTCAATCAGCCGTAAAAGGTAAGAAAAACAAGAACAAGAAAACCAGCCTGAGGCTTGCTGATCCTTTCTTGGCACGTGAAAAAGCCAATTATCCAAATCCGCTTCCCAGTCGTGAATTCATCATCCAGATCCTGACCGACAAAGGTGTGCCGGTTTATGCCGATAGCCTTGCAGACTGGTTGGATATTCGCCAGGAGGAAATATCGCTGTTTGAGCGCCGGTTGCGTGCCATGGAGCGCGATGGCGAAATCATGCTGAACCGCAAAGGTGCCATTTGCATTGCTGAGAAACTGGACTTGATCAAGGGGCGTGTGCAAGGCCATAAGGATGGGTATGGTTTCCTGGTGCCTGACGATGGTGGGGATGATCTGTTCCTGGGGCCGAAGGAAATGCATAAGGTATTGCATGGTGATCGTGCCCTGGTGAAAGAGGTTGGTAAAGATTTCAAGGGACGTCGCGAAGGTCGGATCGTGGAGGTGCTCGAACGCCGCAACGCCAAGCTGGTAGGCCGATTGTTCAATCAGCGCGGTGTGCTGTTCGTGGTAGCGGAGGATAAGCGCATCAGTCAGGATATTCTGGTTGCGCCGCAGGATGTAGGCGATGCCCAATCTGGTCAAGTGGTGATGGTGGAACTGATTGCCCAGCCGGACAAATATGCTCAGCCGCAGGGTCGGGTGATTGAAATATTGGGTAACTATGGTGATTCGGGTATGGAGATCGAAATTGCCTTGCGCAAACACGATCTGCCATTTGAATTTTCAGCTGAGGCAGAAGCTCAGGCCAAAAAGACACCCAAGAAAGTCCGCAAGCTGGATTGGAAGCCGGATGCTGGGCTCAAGCGCGAAGATCTACGCGAGATGCCACTGGTTACGATTGATGGCGAAACGGCGCGGGATTTCGACGATGCCGTTTACTGTGAGCCAGCAGGTAAAGGTTGGCGGTTGGTGGTGGCGATTGCGGATGTCAGCTATTACGTACGGCCAGATGACGCGCTGGATATCACCTCACGGGAGCGCGGAAATTCCGTGTACTTCCCACGGCGCGTCATCCCCATGTTGCCGGAACAGCTTTCCAACGGTATCTGCTCACTGAATCCGGATGTCGAACGCATGTGCATGGTGTGCGACATAAGCATTTCGGCCAGGGGTGAGATCAAGAAGTACCGGTTCTTCCCGGCGGTCATGCATTCCAAGGCGCGACTGACCTACAACAAAGTGTGGGAAATGCTGAGCGAGCCGGCCAGCCCGTTGCGTGAGGAGTACTCGACCGTTCTGCCGCATGTGGAGCATCTATACAAGCTGTTCCAGATTTTGTTGGCGGCACGGCATCGTCGTGGTGCCATTGACTTTGAAACGGTTGAGACGCAGATGATCTTCAATGATGGGGGTAAGATCGATCGGATCGTACCTGTGTCGCGGAACGATGCACATCGTTTGATTGAAGAGTGTATGTTGGCCGCCAACGTTTGTGCGTCAGACTTCCTGCAGCAACATGAGCACCCAGCGCTATACCGGATTCACGAAGGCCCGACCGCTGAGAAGCTGGATAACCTGCGCTCCTTCTTGAAGGAGTTCGCCCTGACCTTGCCTGGCGGAGATGATCCGCATGCAAAGGATTATGCCCAGTTGCTGGAGAAGGTGAAGCAAAAGCCGGAGGCAGCACTGTTGCAGACAGCCATGCTGCGTTCACTACAGCAAGCGGTCTACAGCCCGGATAATGTTGGGCACTTCGGTTTGGCTTACGATGGCTACACCCATTTCACTTCGCCAATCCGTCGTTATCCTGATCTGTTGGTGCACCGCGCCATCAAGGCTGTCTTGCGCGAAGACAAATACAAGCCGGGCATGAAATGGGCTGAGTTGGGTATTCATTGTTCCATGACCGAACGCCGCGCGGATGATGCCACCCGTGATGTCGAAAACTGGTTGAAGTGTTTCTACATGAAGGATCGGGTGGGCGAATGCTTCACTGGTACCGTCAGTGCGGCGACCAGTTTCGGTATTTTCGTGCTGCTGGATGACGTGTATGTGGAGGGCTTGGTCCATATCTCGGAACTGGGCAGTGATTATTTCCGTTTCGATCAAGCCTTGCATTGCTTGGTGGGTGAGCGTACTGGGCAACGTTACCGCTTGGGTGACCGGGTTCGAATCAAGGTTGTGAGAGTGGATTTGGAGACCAGCAAGATTGACTTTGTGCTGGTGGAGGATAAGCCTGATGCGGACGCTGATGAACGAGGGCCCGTCACACCAACCAAGTCACGTGTGAGAAAGCCGAAGAAAGTGGTTTGATCATCCACATTTACCTGAGTGGAGGTGTGTGTAGGCTGTGGATAGGATGGCCAGGTTGATGAGTAGCAAGGATTTTTTCTGACTGCTCATAAAATGAGCAAATCGAGCGAGTAACTGGGTGGCCCACCATTACTCGCTTTTTTTGTTGCTCAATATGGCTGCTCCGCTACATTGATTCACAGTCTGAGTGGGTAGGAGTGTGTGTTGCCTGTGGATTGGCTTGGCAATGCTTTGATATGCATTGATATTTATGTGGTGCTTAAATTTCGTGCAGATGGCTGAGTATTCCGTAGTGGGCTTCAATCCACATTCTAGGTGGAAGAGGGTGTGTGCAGGTTGTGGGCAAGCGCGCCAGCCTATTGAGTTGGCAGCCTATTTTAAGGTTGCTCGAATTTTGGGCGGCTGGTGGTTGTGAATGAGTATGATCAATACGATGACGGGTCTTGATAATCCACCATTGGCATGAAGACTTATGTGAGTGGGATGTGAATTGTTGAGCTAATGTACTGTTCCACTAGATTTTTTGGCGGTAGCCTGGAAATCGGGCAATACCTTAGGTTAAGCGGAATTGATCGTCTCGGTTGACGGTAGTGTCATAAGACTTACTGAATGCGGTTCACTGGGTACCCGACACCGTCCACATGTGGCGTGGAGTCCTATGTGGGTACGATGTGGGTAAGTAAGTTAAATATTTGATACATCAGCTCAATTCGATGGTGGTTAAATTTTGTGCAGTGTCCAATGCTTGGCTGGGTGTGGTCTACTGCTTGTTTAGAGCGTCACGATTCATACACAATTCACATTGGTAGCCCTGTGAGGGGCGTGTGGATAAGCAATCTATCCTTCTCAAATCTCAGCCTTTTTTCTGGCCTGATTAAAAAATGAGCGTTTTCCGTCCAAAACAGGCTACGTCAGGTGAACGAGCAATGATTCCCATCGGGCTTCATAGCGGGGCACATGCTGCATTGACCTCCAGTTGTATCGTAGATAAGTTGGCGCGGACTAATGCGTTGTATGCGGCGTGGCGAGCAGGTAAGTTGACGTGGGATGAAATGACACCCGTGCTGCCCATATGCCGGCCGGGCCGGCCCGAACGTCCGCTATTGGTACCGCCGAATCAGGTTGCACGACGTCAACTGAGCACGCTGGATGGTCGGGTTGCATTGGTGCATTCGATTGCACACATTGAGTTCAATGCTGTGAATTTGGCATTGGATGCGGTCTATCGATTTCATGGTATGCCTGAAGCGTATTATGGGGATTGGTTGAAAGTGGCGGCGGAAGAGGCCTGTCACTTTACTTTGCTGGCAGGCCGCCTGGCGGAGTTGGGCGCCAGTTATGGCGATGTCAGCGCGCATAATGGTCTGTGGGAAATGGCCGTAAAGACCGGCCATGACGTGTTGGTCAGAATGGCGCTGGTTCCTCGTATTCTGGAAGCGCGAGGCCTGGACGTGACACCTGGTATTCAAAAGCGGTTGCGGCAGTGCGGTGATACAGTGACGGCTGATTTGTTGGATATCATTTTATGTGACGAGATTGGTCATGTTGCCATTGGCAATCATTGGTATCGCCAACTTTGCGAACAGCGTGGGCTGGAGCCAGTTGACACATTCCGGCACCTTTATCGGGAATATGGTGCGCCCATGATTTCGCAAGATCTGAATCGGGATGCCCGGCGTCGGGCCGGATTTGATGAGATCGAATTGCAGCTGCTGACCTCGCTCAGCATCGGAAACCCGGCCATGTAATCCGGTTCGTCACCCTGCTTGGCCCCGATCATCGGCCAAAAACGGACTCGTGGATTGGCTGGATGGGTGGGGATGCATATTGAGTTGGAAAAACATGAAAGTCAATTTTGTCACGTGTTGGCAGTGTATTCCGGTCATTGGCGGATTGAGCGCGATGTTGATGATCAGCCAAGCAATTGCCACAAATTCTACGTTGGTGTTCGAATCCTGCCGGATTGATGATTTACCCAGTGCCGTACAGTGTGCAATGGTCGAAGCACCGTTGGCGCCAAGTGATAACCGCAGCATTCGGGTGCAGGTAGTGCGATTGCCGGCGCTGACCCGTAATCCGATGCCAGATCCAGTCGTTTTGCTGGCAGGCGGGCCCGGTCAGGCGGCCAGTCAGCTGGGCCGCCTGACGCTGGCGCTGAACGCGCTGCGACGAGAGCGGGATGTGTTGCTGATTGATCAGCGAGGTACCGGGCGCAGTCAGTCGCTGGATTGCAAGTTGCCATCTGAAGACGATCCACTGCCGGATCTGCTGGCGGGACGACTGTTGCCAGAAGGCGCAAAGCATTGTTTTGACACTTTGCGCGACGTGGCTGGCTATTATGCTACCCATGACTATATCCGTGATCTGGAGCTGGTTCGTCAACGGTTGGGGATCAGGCAATTCAATTTGTGGGGTGGGTCATACGGCACCCGGGTGGTACAGGAATACCTGCGATTACATCCTGAGCGGGTGCGTACGGCGGTAATGGATGGCGTGGTGCCACCCGATGTAAGGTTGACGATCGACATTGCAGGTAACAACGAAGCACGCATGGCGTCGATTGTGGCGGACTGCCAGCGTTCGCCCACTTGCCGAGCAGCCTATCCTCGGCTTCAGCAAACCATGGCAAATTTGCCACAACGTCTGAATCAATCCCCTTTGCCGGTAGACCAACCGCACCCATGGCGTGCCACGCGTTTGATGGGCCGGTTTGGCCATGCTGGTCTGGCGGCCAGTCTGGGTGCAATGCTCTATCAGCCTGAAACCCAGGCTTGGGTACCACGCTTGCTGCATCTGGCGGGGCAAGGTGAGGTGGCTCCGTTGTTGGCCGCTTATAGTCAACTGAGTCAGCAAATGGGCGAACAGGTCAACAGCTTGCTGTATTTTGCCGTCGCCTGTGTTGAGGATGGTGTGGTGGATGGGGTGCCACCCAATCGGCTGCACCTGTTCAGTCCGATGCAGAGCATGGCTCGTGAGGTTTGTCAGGCATGGCGTTTGCCTGCAAAGCCACTGTCGGGGATGGTGAAGTCCAATGTTCCGACTTTGTTGCTGTCAGGGGGACTCGATCCGGTTACGCCGCCGGCTTATGCGAACAGGGTGGCGCAGGGTTTGGTCAACCGTTATCAATTGCTGGCACCGCAACTGGGCCATGTCATCAGTCCAAACCGTTGTATTCCACGTGTCATTCACGAATTCATCCGCGATGCTAAGGCTGGCCAGGTAGCCAAAGAGTGCGAGTTGCAGCTGAAGACAATGCCGCCACTTCCATTTTTCGTCAGCGACAAGGAGGCACGACCATGATCGCCGTGGAATGCATCGCCAAGCGTTTCGTGCTCAAGGAGGGCAGGTTGATTCGCAAACGGCGCGAGGTAGTGGCATTGCGAGAAGTCAGCTTTGCCGCCCGCTCCGGGCAGATCACCGGCTTGCTGGGCCCTAACGGCGCTGGCAAGACCACGTTGTTGCGCATTATTGCCGGTGTGTTGCGGGCGGATGCTGGCCGTATTCAAGTGGATGGGGTGGATGTTGCACAAGATCTCCTTGGCCTGCGTACACGAATGGGTGTGCTGGGTGATGCAAAGGGGTTGTATCCGCGGCTGACCGCAAGTGAAAATATTCGTTACTTTGGTCAGTTGCACGGCATCCCGACAAATCGCCTGCAGCAGCGAACCAATCAGTTGATCGAACAGCTCTCCATGCAAACTATTGCAGATCGACCTACTGCCGGATTCTCGCAGGGTGAGCGGATGAAAACGGCAATAGCTCGTATTCTGGTACATGATCCGGATATCGTGTTGCTGGATGAACCCACCAATGGCCTGGATATTCTTGCGACACGTGCCATGCGCACGTTGATTCGTACCCTGAAGGCCGACGGAAAGACGGTGCTGTTTTCCAGTCACGTGATGCAGGAGGTAGGCGAATTGTGCGATGAGGTGGTGATCATCAACAAGGGTGGTGTGGCGGCGCAGGGTACACCGGAAACCATTCGCAAGCAGACCGGTAGCGCCACGTTGGAAGATGCCTTTGTCAGAGTGTTGGGGACGGAAGAGGGCTTGTTCGCATGATGCGTCTGGTTTCTGCTGTTTTCCGCAAGGAGTTGTTGGACATTGTCCGTGATCGCAAATCGTTGATGATGTTGGGTGTGGTGGTGTTGCTGTCAGGCCCGCTGGTGCTGGGTATCATCTTTACCATGATCAATCTGGCGCTGGAGCGGCAAAGCGATATCACACTTGCCATGACCAACCGCCAGGCTGCGCCAGAGCTGGCTATTTTTTTGATCCGACAGGGGGTGGCGGTCGAGACTGCGCCACCGGACTATATGGATCAGCAACAGGCGGGCAAGCTTCCCATTGTGCTGGATATACCGGATGTTTTCACCCGGCGTTTTGCTCAAGGCTTACCAGCCGAAGTGCGGTTGATCGGGGATTATTCTGACCAGAAAACCAGTGGCAAGCTGGCCGTGATCCAACACTTGCTGGTGCAATATCAGTACCAGTTGGCTGCGGCACGCATGGCGTTGCAAGGCGTATCGCCTGTACTGGCCTCTCCGATTGCGGTGACACGAGTGGATCTGGCAACGCCGGAGCAAAGTGGCTCGGCCATTCTGTCGGTGCTCGCATTCTATTCCTTGTATGGCCTGTTCTTTGGTGCCATGGGGGCCGCACTGGAAGCCACTGCTGGCGAACGTGAACGACAGTCACTGGAGCCCTTGCTGGGTAACCCAGTGAGGCCGTTGCAATTGGCTTTGGGTAAATGGCTGGCAGTCGGGTTGGCAAACGTTCTGGTGGCCTGCGCCTCATTGCTCGGCTATATCCTGACCTTGGCGTTGGCACCATTGCCAAACGTTGGCATTCCGTTCTTGTTTGGCTGGCGTGAATTCACTGGTTTCCTGCTGGTGCTGGCACCGTTTGCATTATTCGTGGCAGCTACCTTGCTAGCCTTCGGTGCATTCGGCAAAACCATCAAGGAGGCGCAAACAGCCATGTCTCTGTCGGTCAGCATGGTTGCACTGTTGCCGTTGTTCAATATGTTTGCCAAGGACAAGCTGCCTGACTGGATCACCTGGGTGCCGGTCAACGGCCAATATTACGCGCTGGAAAAGCTGCTGCGCGGCGAATCGCTGGCTTGGTCGCAATGGCTGCCGCTCTATCTGGTGCCATTGGCCGGCGCCATGCTGATGGTGTGGTTGTTGGCACGGCAATTGGGGGCGGAGCGACTTTTGGCAGGACGTTGACCAAGCAGCGGGGTGGAATCTCCGTTGATTGCGCTACCGGCAGCAATGGCATTGTCTTCCGCGTCAGTACAGGCTTCCGGTTGAGTGCCTGTGTTAAACTGGCAATCTTTTTTCGGCATCAATGCCAAATGCCGCAACTTTATTGCGTGGCATTGGGCGCATCAGGAGAGGCAGCATGTCAGGAAGTAGCTTCGGGTTGTTGTTCACCGTGACTTCGTTTGGTGAATCGCACGGGCCAGGGATCGGTTGCGTGGTGGATGGCTGCCCGCCGGGGCTGGCGCTGACGGAAGCCGATATCCAGGCTGAGTTGGATCGCCGTAAGCCCGGTACATCGCGCCATGTCACGCAGCGCAAGGAGCCGGATACCGTCGAGATTCTCTCCGGTGTCTTTGAAGGTAAAACCACCGGCACCCCCATTGCCTTGCTGATTCGTAATACCGATCAACGCAGTCAGGATTACGGCAAGATCGTCGAAACATTCCGCCCGGGGCATGCCGATTACACTTACTGGCACAAGTATGGCATTCGCGACTATCGGGGTGGCGGTCGTTCCAGCGCGCGTGAGACGGCAGTCCGGGTCGCAGCTGGTGCCATCGCAAAAAAATGGCTGCACGAACGTTACGGCGTGGTGATTCGGGGCTATATGAGTCAGCTTGGCGAGATCCGGATTCCATTTCAGTCCTGGGAGGCAGTCCAGCAGAACCCGTTTTTTGCCCCAAACAACGAGATTGTGCCAAAGCTGGAAAGCTATATGGACGACATTCGTGCCGAGCGTGATTCGATCGGTGCGCGGATTGAAGTCGTCGCGGAAAACGTCCCGGTGGGTTGGGGTGAGCCGGTCTATGATCGACTGGATGCCGACATTGCCTATGCCATGATGAGTATCAATGCAGTCAAGGGAATTGAAATCGGTGCGGGCTTCGACAGCATTGCCCAACGTGGTTCAGAGCATTGCGATGAACTGACTCCGCAAGGCTTCGCCAGCAATCACTCGGGTGGTACGCTGGGGGGTATCTCCAGCGGGCAGGATATCTGCGTCAGCCTTGCTGTGAAACCGACCTCCAGTATTCCGCAAGAACGTCGCTCCATCGACAAAGCCGGTAATCAGGTCATGATGCAAACCACTGGGCGTCATGATCCGTGCGTGGGCATCCGTGCCACACCGATTGCCGAAGCGATGCTGGCGTTGGTATTGATCGACCATGCTTTGCGCCACCGTGCACAGTGCAGCGATGTGCGGGTGGATACACCGGTGATTCCAGCGCGTATTGGTAAGTAGATACCTACTTGGTTTGACGGGTTTTTGGGTCGATTGCTCGGTTTGTGCAATCCATACTTGGCTGGCAACACATTTTCTGCAGTGTTGCCAGTAGCTGTCTTGATTTGTCGTGACTTGGCGGTCCATTGCTGGCGGGGTTATGACTCCAAATGTTTTTCGATAGAAAACATCCAGTGTAAGTCTCGCAAAACCACTTCACCAGCTTTTAAGGTAACAGCAGCGCCAGTCTGCCCGTGATCCGGCAATTGTTCACCAAGGCGGCTTCCCGACTAGGCTGGTAAGCGCATCAGGATATCTTTCAGGTGGGTATGTGGCTCATGGCGCGCTGGCCAGCACACAGGCTGGCCGCGAACAATCGGTGCTTGCGTCGGCTATCCTACCCGCCGCTGCTCAACAAAGGTCAGGGCTACATTGACGGAGCTGTTACGACTCGCTTTGGCTGCATACGATGCACACCGGTCAGTGGGCGGTGGCCTGATGGCAACCGTCCGTGACCGGGGAGCGACGGCAGAGAGCACAGAATTGGGACTGGCTTGTTGCCCAGCCAGCGAACGCGACCAGTCATGCGCCGCTCAGCTGGAGCCTTGTTCCGGCGGTGGGGGGGGCTTGGGGGTACGCGGTCGCAGCTTCAGACCGGGACGTTTATTGCCCTCGACAAACTCGCGCCAGCAATCCCGGCAACGGTACACCTGGCGCCCGTCGGGTTTGGTGAAACGGCGGATCAGGGCTTGGCTGTGGCACTCCGGGCACGCCACGTCAGCAGGCAATGGCAGACCATGCCGGTGTTGCGTATGCAGCAGGAAGAAATGCCGGCAGGCCCGGCATTCGATCTGTGGGTTCGCCTGCAGGCGCCGGCGGTAGGCCAGTTGATCGCTGGCGCAGCGTGGGCAGCGCACGCCCTGTTGGGCCGGGGTGAACCCCAGTCGCCACGCCGGCTGTGACACCAGCGGTTCGTCCTCGCTGCGTTCGTCAAACAGCGGTAGCAAGCGTCGTCGGAAATCTGCGAACTGCTTGGTATCGCTACAACCGGCAATCCGCCAGGCGTAGTACGCGGTCCACGGCCCCCACCACACCAACAGCGTGCCATACAAGGCGGGATGATTTTTCTGCTGGATCCGGAAAAAGGGGGTACCGGTGGCGGTACTGAATGCCTTGTCACAAGCTCGACAGTAGGCCCGTGGCAGCCCGTGATCAAGCTCCAGGCGCAGCGACCGATTGTGACAGTATGGACAACCGCGCAGCTTGATGGTCGTGGGATGCAGGCTGTGCAAAATGGCCACCAGCGTGCGCAGGGCGGGCTCGTCGGCCCACAGCTGCAAGGCGATGACGCGGTCGGCATCGGCCAGCCGGCCGACGACCTGCTGCAGGGGTGGGGGCATCACGATTTTAGTGGGGTTGTCAGTGCGCATAACCTAATTGGTATCTTGGAATGGGTTGCTATTTGACCTGCGACATGCCCGCTGCAGCGCGTCGGTTCACCACCCCTCGCCCTGGCGGGTGGGCTGGCCGATGCGCTGCTTCACCTCGTCCGGCCAGTCGATCTCGATGGCGGTCTTGTGGAACAGCCACTTGCCAGTGCCTTGTATCCAGTTGATCAGCAAGGGCAGCAGGATTGGGAGAATCAGGTGCTCAAACAGCGTGATCAGGGTGTGATGACGCCACCACCACAGGTATTTGGCGCCGAACGGGCCGACCTCGCCGCAGGCCTGCCACCAGGACTGCCGCCGGCCCTTGCTGGCCAACGGGTCGGCCTGGTTGGGGAGGTGCGGGCCGTTGTCTTCCATGAAGCGGCGCACGTGCTCCCACACCTGCGGCACCATCGCTTCGGTCATGCTCAGGCCGCTGGTGAGCTGAAAGCTGTCGATGATGGTCGGGTCGTCCGCGCTCTTGCGCACCAGGAACATCAGGAAATGGTTGCGCAGCAGGGTGTTGCCGGTGGTGTACATTTCGGCGTTATGCTCTACATCGATCAGATCCCAGTCATACTCGACGATCTTGACCGGCCAGGGCAGCAGATTACCTTTCAGGCCGGGTGGGTGCTCACGCAGGATGCGATAGACCTTGCGGTGGCGGCGGTCGAAGATGATCGGCAGGTCAGCGGGGCAGCGGAAGGCAACTCGGACGGCTGCTGCGCCCATGCTGATTGTGATAAAAAGAAATATGCTTAGAATTAGTAGCTCCCATACTGATGCATCTAGTAAACCGAGAAGGTAAATGTAGCTGCCAATCCCAATGATGCCGCACATGGAGGTCAATACTGCTGCAAAGAACTGTACCCCCTCCATATCCTGGCGCATGCCGGTGTACTCGATGGCGTCCTGGTAGAGGGCCTTGATCCAACCCAGGGTCAGCGCCCCATCGGCAGCCGCTTCGTGTTTGCTGAAACGGCGCAGAATGCCGTGGGTCTGGCTTAGGGGCCGGTCCTGATCGGTACTGCGCCCCCAGGCGCCTTCGGTTTCGCCTTCAAGGGCTTGGTATTCGGGGCGGATATGTTCGCCGTGTTTCAACAGTGGTCGTGTTGCAGTCATAATGATCCGTTCCGGTCAGCTGCGGGCCGGCGGGTTGCTGGGTGCCTTCTGTCAAAGAGAAACGAAGCGGGCTGCCCATCGGCTAGCTTATTCCGGCAACCGCACCGGTTCGCCCAGCAGCGGCGCCAACGCATCGGGCCAGACGGTTCGGCGGCTGGTCAGGTAACTGAGCCAGTTACAGACGCCCATTAGGCCAAAGTAAGGCACGCTGAACGGCGCGGTGGCGAAATAGAACAGGGTCAGCCAGCGATCGTCACGCCACCAGCGGGCGAAGTCCGCGCCCAGCGGGGCGAAGATACCCAGGCTCTGCCATAGGGTGCGGGGTCGCTTCTTCAGCAACATCGGCTCGCCCTGCTGGATCGGCGGGCCATTCTGCTCCATATAGCGGCGGATGTGCTCCCAGAGCCGCTGCACGGTATCCTGACCCAGCATCAGACTGTTGCCGACATAAATCTCGTCGATGACCTGGTTGTCAGTTTGGTAGACGCTGACCGGCTTGTGGTACACCACCAGTACCAGGGCATGGGCGCGGGCGGCACTGCGCCCGCTTTGCATCAGCGTCACCCGGTATTCCGCTTCGATACAGGCCCAGTCGTACTCTGCCGCTTGCAGGCGCACCGGACGCATCAGCCAGCGATGCCGTTCGCCGGAGCCGTCGAGCGGCATCAGCAAGCGGTAGACCTTGCGGCGCTTGCGGTCGAAAATGACGGGCAGGTCGTCCACGCCGAACAGGTCGAATTTGAGGAGCGCCCAGAATATCGGCATAAATATGAAGAACACGACCATGCCTGATATTAGAAACACGAGGATTCCGATGATTTCGAAATTTCTGAAAGCCTCGATCATTTCATGATGAATATCCGCCACACCCAGAAAAATAAATATAAATAGCAAATGCAAATTCGCAAAGATCCCCATCCCCCGTGCCATGGCAGACGCAGCGGGATCGTTGAATGCGACGGCATCCCGGTAAATCGCCGCGACATTGGCCATGGCACTGGGGTCGTCATGCACCCGCTGCTTTTTGTTGGTGTACCGTTCGACTACGCCATGTAAGGTGTCTGGATCCGCTTCAGCTTGTTCGTGATCCGCATCAATGACTTGCGGGGCGAGCTGGAGGTGGGGTGACGTGTACTCACCGTGCCTAAGCAGACCTGGGGTGGTTGGCTTATCAGTTTTCATGTTTTTTTTGCAGTTCTTTCCAGGCTTTTTCTTCGTCGGCCCAGCTATGGCGGGTAGGGGCATCACCATCGGGTTTCCCAAAATAGCAACCTTTCAGCCAGGTTTGCAAAGGTGTTGGTTCAGTCACAATGGCGTATACCATGAAACCGACTCCGACTGCCGTGAAAGCCCAACCAAGGCCAGGTACTGACAGCCCTATGGCGCTGCCCCCCAACCGGGCAATAATGACGCGATAAAGGGCCATTCGGCTGACTTGGGTGACGACTACCCCACCAGCGGAAATTGTGCCACGCAAGACCAAGGCTTGGAGTACGAGATGTGCTGTCATCAAAGCCATGGGAATAGCTCCAATGGACAGGGTCACCATCGCATATATCATCATTTTTGATTGGTGAATATTCCCATCCTTTTTCAACCTCGCAGCCTCTCTGAAGCACATCCAAGCCAATGTCACGTTGCCAATGAAGCCCATCCCTTGGGCAAAACCCCTCAAGAACGGCAGGCGGGCGCTTTTCTCAATCGCTGCCACCCCGCGCGTTACCTCGATATGCGCCTGGCTCCAGGCGGCCGCAAACTCGGCACCGCCCCCAAGGAAGCCAGCCACACTGTTGGCAACACTGAGTGCGTAGTCGGGAAGCTTGGGGTCGCCGGCCTTGGCGTTGTAGTAGCTCTGCATGCCAATCCAGACGCCCAATCCTTGGATCATCATGGCACCGATGGCCAGGCGGCCTTCGAAGGAGCGAGCGGCCTGAGTGGTCTTTTGTACGCCAGTGTGGGTTTGGACGGTGTCGACACCTTTTCGGGCCGCATCCAGCAGCATCGCCTTGAACAGGGCGGGTGCCTGGGCGGATTCTTTGAGATGCTGTTCCAGCAAATCGGCAAAGCGTTTGATCGGGATGGTCAGCATCGCACTGCTGCCGGCCTGATTGGCGACATGGGTTTTCAGCAGCAGGGCCTGCTCTTGAATCAGGACTGCGTCCGCTTTCGCGGTCAGCTCGCGGGCGACGACGTCCGGGCTGGTCTTCAGCTCGTGCATGATGCTGCTGTCCGTCAGCAGCCCGACGGTGATGCGACCTTGCCGCGACAGCTTGCGAATTTCCCGAATACTGAGCATTTCGCCACGCGCACGTTTCAGTTGCACCAAGGTGTCCAGGTCCATATGCGCCATCACCAGCACGGGTATCTTCGCGTATCCGCCCTTGGCCTGCAGTGCCTCTTCGCAGGCGCGATGGAGCAACGCCATCTGCTGGGCGCGTTGCAGTCGGCTCAAGATTTTGGGATCGGGTGCCGGTGGTGTCTTGAGTGTTCGATTTCGCCAATAGTGATTGACGTGCCGCATCGCTACGGAAGCGAGCGAGCCCTGGATGTTCAGCGAGAAGCCCATGAAGGCGTCGGTCAGCCACGATACGCGCTTACCCACCCTGGCGGGCAAGGGATGGGTGGGTGAAACACCCTTCAGTTCAAGAAATTCGCCGATCAGGCCCTTCATGAAGTCATAGGTGTTGCTGCGCTTGTTTTCAGCCCCCGTCAGGGTGTCCCACAGATTGGCCTGATTGGCGGTCAGTGCGCGTTGCATGACCGCTTCCGGGGCCTGGATCTCGGCATCGATCTGTTTGGTGAAGGTATCGAGCGCCACGTCGGTGAACGGCTCGGGGGTGTAGGCGCTGTGGACCTCTTTACAATAGACGGTGCCGTGACAAACAGACTTACTGCCGACATAGGCCAGATCATGGGGTTCTGTTTCGTCAAAGTGAAACTTGAAGTAGTTCAGGATGGCTGGGTCGGCCAGTACCGTGTTCCAGTCATGTTCGAAGTGCTCCAGTGGCTTGATGTAGCGTTCGCCAATCAGGGTGTGATAAGCCTCTTCCCACTGCTTGCGGGCCGCTTCGTTGTAATAGGGCAGCATTTCGTTCCAGGTTTTTACGGCTGCCTGACGTGCCCATGCATCGGCCCGCTGTTCGAAGTCGGGATAAATGATGCGCCCGATATTGGGGGCGGAGAGTGCTTCCAGTGCCGGGCCGGCCAATACTTTACCCAGCCAGTTTCCCTGTTCGAATCGCTCGCGATTGATTTTCCGTTCTTCGTCGGTCAGCGCCTGCCACTTGGTGCCTGCCGGCAGCTCGGTTGACTGGAGGTAGGCTTCTTTGGTTCGTAACGGGGCGACATGGTTGAGCGCCTCCTCCTCAGCCTTGGATATCGTGTCGTTACGCAGCATCTGGATGATGCGATTGACTTTGAGCGGTCGTTCCACCGGGCCTGAGTTGTTGTACTGCTCAAATTGGTCATACCATTTCAGTCGCAGGGCATTGAACTCGGTCGCGGCGCCCACCGGGTCGCGTAGCACGACCGCCAGTGCTTTCCCCTTGGTTTTCGGGTGCTGTGCCGCAGCGCGCTCCAAGGTTTGCGCCAGCGCATCCACCTGCTTGTGCAGGGCATGAAATGGGTAGTCATGGTCGGTCGACGCCGAATTGCCCACGCAATAACGGTGCAATCCGCATTCCAGTACGTATTTCGTCAGATTGTCGGCGGTCGGTTCGAAGGTGTTCGGGATGGGTGAACCGGTGGGTTTGCCTGGGCCGTTTTGAGGCTGCCAATCCAGATCAATTTGCTGCATGACGTGAGGATTCGCAGCATTCTGTTCCCGCAGTTTTGGATTCCAGAGATTGGCACTATAGGCGATCCACAACGTTTTGATGTGGTGCGCCTGCGGGATGGGCAATAGTTTCATGCCCGTCACGTTGTGGTGTTTCAAATTGCACGGCGGCGGCTCGGGTCGTTGTTTGAAGGTGGCGTTGCCGGACGAAATCAGATCGCCGTTGGCCGCCACGCGATAGACCTGCCATTGCTTGACACCTGGTGGCGGGCTGGGGATATAGACGTGCACAAACCCCGCCCGCAACAAGCGCAGGGCATAGCGTGTTTCCTGTAATGCCGCGCTGGGCACGATACCCTGCAGTAAAGCCGGATGAGTCTGAATCGTTGCACCCAGTAGCGGTGCAAGTGGACTTCTCAAGGCGATCGGGCTGGGTCTTAACAGCAGCAGCGACAGACAGCTCTTATTGCAATGATCGCAGCCAGTAACGGGGGTACTCATATGGTTCGGTCTTTCAAGGGGGATCGCATATCAGGCAAGTTGGGCATGCAGCGTATCGGCCAGTCCATGCAAATGCAACGTCGGCAGGTCGTCCAAGGGCTGTGCGGCCAGACATCGCCGTAGCGGTTGCGGCCAGTCGGTCCCCGGATGCAACAGGCTCAGCGCGGCCAGCGCGTGTTCGTCTTGCGGGCGCCGAAACAGTGCCGGGAACAGCGGCTTGAGCTGGGTGACCTGGAACAAGGCGCGCTCGATCGCCGGGTAAGCGGTGGTGGACGGATCGGGCGGCAGCACGGCCCCATCGCGCAACCGTTGCCCCAGCCACCGGGCCAGCGTGGGCTGGATGTGTTCGTTCTGCATGAAGCGCGGCCATTCGTCGAGGCTGAGCTGCAGCGGCTGGTGCGCGCCCGCGCCGGCGCGCAGCCTGTCGATCCGCCCAGTGGGGGCCAGATAATGCCAGGCATGCAGGCTGGGCCACTGTGCCAAGAGGCGCGCATCGCCCACCACATGGCGCAACCAGTCCAGCACGCGGCGGTCGGCCAGGCGGAGATAGCGGGCCCGGGTGTGGGCAACGGTGCGGAGTGACAGGCTGGCGGCCAGCTGATCCGCCAGGGCGGCACCGTCGACGGGACTTTGCAGCCAGCCACCGATCCGATGGGCTGCCTGCCCGTCGCCCGATAGGCCATCCGCCACAGCGGTTTGCCATTCGTCCGCCGCCAGTTGCAGGGTGGTGGGTAACCAGTCTTCCAACGGATGCAGTTGCACCAGATACGGTGACATGGGCACAGGCAACGGGGTCTTCGCGGGAAGCCGCACCCCAAAAACCGGACATTGCCAGGCTACTTCCCGCCAGGCCTGCAGGGCCGCCCAGTCATCGGGGGGATCACCTGCCAGCGGCAGCGGTTCGCCCAATAACGGGTCAATCAACACAAAGACCGGCAGCCCCGGCTCCAGGGCAGCCTGCAATTGGGCGAGCAAATCGGTAGTCATCAAATCGCCCCCTTGCCGCTGGCAGCGGCATCTGCCAACTTGAGCGGGCAGACCGCCAGATTGCTTTGTGGTAGCGGCGGTGCTGCATGTTGTACCCCCATCGGCCCCAACTGCTGCTTCAAGCTGGCCTTGAACACGGCCGCCTTCGGGCAGCAAATGGTGATGTTGCCACCGTTGAGCGTGAGGCCCGTGCCATTGGCGACCAGCTTGAGTTGGGTGGGGCTGGCGAGGGTGACCTGGTTGTTGCTGCTGATCGTGACGGTCTGCTGGGCGTTGAGGTTGGCCTGATCGCGTTGGGCTTGGACTTGCACCTTGCCGGTGGCGGCGTGCAGGTGGATGCCGGTGGTGTGCTCAGGTTTCTGGCTCGGGGCCGGGGTGTCGTAGCTGAACAGGCGGAT